>NZ_JBSFDA010000025.1:0-15116 GCF_053593675.1 Streptomyces sp. NPDC002156
GCCCCCTGGACCCCCGGCGGGGACTGCGTCCCCTGGACCCCGCTCGGGGGCGTGGGCCTGATGTTCGGTGAGGGCTGCGCCCCTGGGCCCCGGCGGGGGCTGCGTCCCCTGGACCCCGCTCCGGGGTGTGGGCTTGGGCGTTCGGTGGGGGCTGCGTTTCCTAGATCCCTCTCGGGGGTGTGGGCTTGGGCGTTCGGTGGGGGCTGCGTTTCCTGGACCCCGCTCCGGGGTGTGGGCCTGGACGTTCGGGGGCCCCGGCATCCCGCTCGGGGTGCGAGCCTGCCTCCCCCGGGCGGGGATTGTGCCCCCCGGGGCGGGGACTGCCCTCCGCCCCGGGCTGCGCCTCTGGGCCTCCCTCGCGGACTGCGTCCAGTGCACCTCGCTTCGGGCTGTGCACACCTGGTCCCCCGGCGGGCAACGCGTCCCCTGTCCCTCCGTGGCAGCTCTGCTTTCTGGCCCGGGGCGGGACAGGGGTGTGACCCTCAGTTGTCCTGCCGGGAGGAAGGGGCGGTCATGCCGCGTGGCCGCCGTCCACCGCGAACTCTGCGCCCGTGACGTAGTCGGCCGTCGCGAGATGTGCGACCGTCGTCGCCACCTCCTCCGCCCGTCCGAAGCGGCCCAGTGCTGTCATCGCGGACTGGGCGGACGCGTGGGGGCCGTTTGCCGGGTTCATGTCTGTGTCGATCGGGCCGGGGTGGACGATGTTCGCCGTTATGCCGCGCGCGCCCAGTTCCCTGGCCAGGGCCTTTGTCATGCCTACCAGGGCCGACTTGCTCATCGCGTACAGGGTTCCGCCGGGGCCGGGTACGCGCTGTGTCATGCAGGTGCCGATCGTGATGATCCGGCCGCCGGAGGTCATGCGCGCGGCGGCAGCCTGTGAGGCCAGGAACACGCCGCGTACGTTCACTGCCAGGACGTGGTCGACGTCCGAGAGGGCCAGGTCCGTCAGTGGTCCGAGGACGCCGACTCCCACGTTGTTCACCAGCACGTCCAGGTCACCGAGCGCCTCCGCCGTACGTTCCACCGCCCCGGCGGCCTCCGTCGCGTCCGCCGAGTCCGCCCGCAGGGCCACCGCACGGCGTCCCAGCGCCTCTACGGCCCGTACGACGTCCTGTGCCGCCTCCTTGCCGTTCATGTAGGTGACGGCCACGTCCGCACCCTCCTGGGCGAGCCGCAGTGCCGTCGCCGCGCCGATGCCCCGGCTGCCGCCGGTCACCAGGGCGACCTTGCCGTTGAGGGGTCCCTGCAGAGTTGTCAGAGTTGTCATGGAGCCATCCCAGCGGGCCGCCGCCCCACGTGCTGGCGGCGAACGGACACCTAGGTCAGGCGCCCGGTGCCCCTGCCACCGATGAGTTGCGGGGGCCGGCGGGGTCTGAGGTGATGACAACCAGGACCCCTCCCAGAGAGCAGGCATCCGCCATGGGCACCCTCACCCTCACGTCCTTCGTCACCCTCGACGGCGTCTACCAGGCACCTGGCGGCCCCAACGAGGACCCGCGTGGCGGCTTCACACAAGGCGGCTGGAGCGTCCCGTACGGGGACGAGGACTTCGGCCGGTTCATCACCGAGGTCTTCGAACGCGTCGACGTCTTCCTCCTGGGCCGCCGTACGTACGACATCTTCGCCTCGTACTGGCCCAAGGTCACCGATCCCGCCGACCCGGTCGCGTCCCGGCTGAACGGTCTGCCGAAGTACGTTGTCTCGTCCGGCCTCAGGGAGCCGCACTGGGCCGGCACGACCGTGCTGAGCGGTGATCTCGGCAAGGAGGTCGCCGCCCTCAAGGAGCGCACCGACCGTGAGGTCCAGGTGCACGGCAGCGGCGCCCTCGCCCAGTCCCTCCTCGCCCTGGACCTCGTCGACAAGGTCCACCTGCTGACCTTCCCGGTCGTCCTCGGCGCCGGCCGCCGCCTCTTTACAGAGGGCGCCGTTCCGACCGCCTTCCGGCACATGGGAGGCCGTACGACCGCGGCAGGCGTCTCCATCCAGACGTACGAGTCCGCGGGCCGCCCGGAATACGGCACGTACGAGCTTCCGGAGAACGCGTAGCAACGCGATCAGTTCGGGATGTCGAAGCGCGGCGTCGTTCCGAGCCATTCCGAACTGCCTTGCCCCGCGCCCTATGGAGGTGTGGGGGGTACGCGGGGCAAGGGGTTCAGCGGTACATGCCGATCAGGTCGCGCCGTTCCTGGGACCGAGTCGTGGGGGACTCAGCAGCCGTAGTCGATCAGGTCGAACGAGGCGTAGTGGTCGGAGGTGTAGTAGTCCTCCTGGTACTCCTCACCCGTGACGATGCGACGGGCACCGCGCGTGGAGGAGCCAGGGGTCTTGACCGTGTACTCGTGGTAGTAACCGGTGGACTGCGAGGGCAGGATGCCCTCCCGGTTCTGGAAGACGCCGCCGTCCTGCGAGTACGGGTAGGGGCCGCCCTGCGCGATCAGGTTGAGCGTCGTGTAGGCCTGCGACGGCAGATCGTCGTAGCAGATGCTGCCCACTGCCGTGGTGGCGGCACCGGCCGTGCCGGCGGTGACGGTGCCACCCACCAGGAGAGCGGACAGGACAGCGGCTGCGGCGCCGATGCGAGTGATTCGTGGGGGGAATCTCATGCCCCAATGATGACGCGCGTAGACAGTGGCATGTCAATGACAACTCCGAAGAATTTCCCGTCAAGTCCGATGAGTTTTCCGGAAGTTAACTTCGGGATCGACCACCCCCTGTCACCCCCGCTTCCGGCTCTCGGCAGCCGCGAACAGTGCGAACGCCAGCACGAGCAGTGCCGCGCTCGCGTAGACCTCGTAGCCGTCGAGAAAACCGATCTTCTGTACGAGGCCCCAGTGCACGTCGGTGAATTCGTGCAGCAGACCCGCGACGCCCTGCACCAGGGCGAGGAAACCGACGATCTCCAGTAGCTGCTTCATGCCGGGATCCTCGTCCCGGGCACCGCCCTCTTTCATCGGCCGTAGGGCGAGGTCTGCTCTCCCGAAGTCGTCGGTTGCTCCCGAAGCACCGCCGAAAGTCTGCGGCGGCGCGACTTTGGTCGACGATCACGACTCGACAGGGGTGACACGGGCCAGGAGTGCGTAGATTTGTCGACTGTGAGTGGTGACAGGTCGACACCCGTTCCCGAGGCCCCTACGGCGTTCCCGGGGCGGCGATGGCTCTTCCCCTCGGCCGTGCTCGACGGACTGGACCCCGCCCCCGACCCCGGTTCAGGCCCTGGTCCCGGCTCCGAACACAAGCGGGCCGGACGGTTCGGACGGCTTGGACGCCTTGGCATGTCCGCACGGCCCCGGCGCACCGCACGCGACTGGGTCGTCGACTTCACCTGCTTCCTGCTGGCGGTCGTCATCGGCGTGCTGGGCGCGGACGCCCTGGCCAACGACCCGAACACCCCCCACGCCCTCGCCCTCGTCGACCAGTGGCTCGGCGCCCTCGCCTGCGCCGCCGTCTGGCTGCGGCGCCGCTGGCCGCTCGGCCTCGCCGTCGCGATGCTCGCGGTCAGCCTCGTGTCGAGCACGGCGGGCGGCGCCGGCCTCGTCGCCCTCTTCTCCCTCGCCGTGCACCGGCCCTTCCGGTACGTCGGCCTGGTCGCCGCCGCCTCCGTCGTCGTGGTCCCGTTCTTCTACTGGCTGCGCCCCGACCCGGACCTGCCGTACGTCGTCTCGGTGATCCTCAGCGTGCTGCTGACCGCGACCGCGGTCGGCTGGGGCATGTTCGTACGGTCCAAGCGGCAGCTCATGCTGAGCCTGCGGGACCGGCTGCGGCGGGCCGAGACGGAGGCGGCGCTGCGGGCCGAACAGGCGCAGCGGCTCGCCCGCGAGGCCATCGCGCGCGAGATGCACGACGTACTCGCCCATCGGCTCACCCTGCTGAGCGTCCACGCCGGCGCCCTGGAGTTCCGGCCCGACGCACCCCGCGAGGAGGTCGCGCGGGCGGCCGGAGTCATCCGGGAGAGCGCCCATGAGGCACTCCAGGACCTACGGGAGATCATCGGCGTCCTGCGGGCCGGCGACGCGGAGGAGGCGGGGCGCCCACAGCCGACGCTGGCCGCGCTCGACACCTTGGTGACCGAATCCCGCGAGGCCGGCATGAAGATCGTCCTGGACAGCCGCGTGACGGCACCGGCGGCCGTCCCCGCCTCCATCGGCCGCACCGCCTACCGGATCGTCCAGGAGGGCCTCACGAACGCCCGCAAGCACGCCCCCGGCGCCGAGGTCACGGTCTCCCTCGCGGGCGCCCCGGGCGACGGCCTGACCGTCTCCGTCCGCAATCCCGCACCCCCGGGAGACATCCCGCACGTCCCCGGCTCCGGACAGGGACTCATCGGCCTGACCGAGCGCGCGACGCTGGCGGGCGGACGGCTGGAGCACGGCGCGGAGGCTGACGTGGGAGAGGGCGGGCCCGGGCACGCGCGCGTGGGGTTCGCCGTACGGGCCTGGCTGCCATGGGGCGGACCTCTTTGAAGTGGGCCCCTTCTTAATGACTAATGACTACGGAACCCCTTCAAAGCGGGGCCTCTTTAAGAAGAAGGCGTTTTCAGCCGCGCCTCGTACGCGGCACCACCCGATGCCCCGCCTCCCCGTACACCCAGCCCGAGGTCTCCTCGATGAACTCCGTCGGGAAGCCCGGCCGGAATCCGGTCGTCTCGTCCAGTTTGACCACCAGGTCCTCGGGGAGCGTCAGTTCGGCCGCGCCGAGGTTGTCCATGAGCTGCTCGACCCGGCGGGCGCCCACGATCGGGTGCACGGCGGGGGAGTGCGCCATGGTCCACGCGATGGCCACCTGCGCCGGGGACGCGCCGAGTTCGTCCGCCGCCGACTGCACGGCCCGCGCCACCGTGTGCTCGTGCTCACCGATCGCGTCCGCGGACAGCCGTACCGACTCGTCGGGGGCGATGCCCCGCGCGCGGGTGTACTTGCCGGACAGGATCCCGTTGTGCAGCGGACTCCAGGCCGCCACCGACATCCCGAACGCCTCGGCCATCGGCAGCAGTTCACGCTCGATGTCCCGGTTCAGCAGGCTGTACGGCACCTGCAGTGCGGCGAACTGCGACCAACCCCGCCACTCCGCGAGCGTGTTGGCCCGGGACACCACCCAGGCCGGGGCGTCCGAGATGCCGACGTACAGCACCTTCCCCGAGCGCACGGCGTCGTCAAGGGCACGCATGGTCTCCTCGACGGGCGTGGCGCGGTCCCAGATGTGCACCCAGTAGACGTCGACGTAGTCCGTGCCGAGCCGGCGCAGGCTCGTCTCCAGGGACAGCGTGAGGTTCTTGCGGTGGTTGCCCGCGGCGTTGGGGTCGGCGCCGTCGCGCGAGATCGTGTACTTCGTGGACAGTACGAGCCGGTCGCGCCGCCCCCTGAGGAGTTCGCCCAGGATCGTCTCGCTGGCCCCACCGCGGTAGTTGATCGCGGTGTCGACGACATTGCCGCCGGCGGCCTCGTACGCGTCGAGGATGCGTGCGCACTCCTCCCTGGGTGCGCCCACCCCGCCCTGCTCACCGAAGGTCATGGCTCCCAGGAAGAGTTCGGAGACGCGCAGGCCGGTCCGGCCCAGCAGTCGGTAACGCACGAAAGGCCCCTCACTTGACGGGTGTTCAGGCGGGCAATGTAGCCGCGCTCCGCCCGTGTCCGACCCGGCGCCGCACAACCGTGATTACGTAGGGCCATGACCGTGATCAGACTGCTCCTCGTCGACGACGACCCCCTGGTGCGGGCAGGCCTGTCCTTGATGATGGGCGGCGCCGACGACATCGAGATCGTCGGCGAGGCCGCGGACGGCAGCGAGGTCGAGGCGCTCGTCGGCCGCACCGGCCCGGACGTCGTGCTCATGGACATCCGGATGCCGACGGTGGACGGTCTCGCCGCCACCGAACGCCTCCGCGCCCTCAAGGACGCCCCGCAGGTCGTGGTCCTGACCACCTTCCACGCCGACGACCAGGTACTGCGCGCCCTGCGCGCGGGCGCCGCCGGCTTCGTCCTCAAGGACACCCCGCCCGCCGAGATCCTGGCCGCGGTACGCCGCGTCGCGGCCGGGGACCCCGTCCTGTCGCCCGCCGTGACCCGCCAGCTGATGGCCCACGCGGCGGGCGGCACGGCCGACACCCGGCGGGCCGGCGCCCGGGAGCGGATCGGCGCCCTGAACGACCGGGAACGCGAGGTCGCGGTCGCCGTCGGCCAGGGCCGCTCGAACGCCGAGATCGCCGCCGCCCTGTTCATGAGCGTCGCCACCGTCAAGACACACGTCTCCCGCATCCTCGCCAAGCTCGACCTCAACAACCGAGTACAGATCGCCCTGTTGACGTACGACGCCGGACTCCTGGAGGAAAACGGCCCGGCCGGGCACTAGCCGTCGCCGCCGCCCGTTCTCATGGCGACGGGGACGGCCGGGCCCGGCTGCGGGACCGGTCGCGAGGGCGGCTGTCAGGGGGTTCGTCGTGGGGGAAGCGGATGTGCTCGATCTGGGGGAGTTCGGCGCCGGGTTCAGGGCGGACCCGCATCCGGTGTACGCACGCCTGCGCGCCCGCGGTCCCGTGCACCGCGTCCGGCTGCCGGGTCATGACGCCGACCACGTGACCTGGCTCGTCGTCGGGTACGAGGAGGCGCGGGCGGCGCTCGCCGACCCCCGGTTGGCCAAGGACGTGAACAAGATCGGGACGCGGTTCCTGGACGAGGAGCTGATCGGCAAGTACCTGCTCGTCGCGGACCCGCCGCAGCACACCCGGCTGCGCGCGCTGGTCACCCGCGCCTTCACCGCACGCCGCGTGGAGGCCCTGCGGCCGCGGATCCAGGAGATCACCGACGAACTCCTCGACGCGATGATCCCGGGCGGCCGGGCCGACCTGGTGGACTCGTTCGCGTACCCGCTGCCCCTCACGGTGATCTGCGAACTGCTCGGCGTGCCCGAGATCGACCGTACGGCCTTCCGGAAGCTGTCCTCCGAGGCGGTCGCGCCCACCGACGCGGAGAGCCACCACGATGCGTTCGTGCAGCTCGCCGCGTATCTCACCGACCTGATCGAGGACAAGAGGTGCGCCGGGCCGAGCGGCGACCTGCTCAGCGACCTGATCCGGACCACCGCCGAGGACGGCGACCGGCTGTCCCCCGCGGAACTGCGCGGTATGGCGTTCATCCTGCTGATAGCGGGCCACGAGACGACCGTCAACCTCATCACCAGCGGCGTCCACGCCCTGCTCACCCACCCCGCCCAACTGGCCGAACTGCGCGCCGACATGACCCTCCTCGACGGCGCGGTGGAGGAGATGCTGCGCTACGAGGGACCGGTGGAGAACGCGACGTTCCGGTTCGCCGCCGAACCCCTGGAGATCGGCGGCACAGCCGTCGGGAAGGGTGAAGCGGTGATGATCGGCCTCACCGCGGCCGACCGCGACGGGGACCGCTATCCGGCCCCGGACCGCTTCGACATCCACCGCGACACCCGGGGCCACATGGCCTTCGGCCACGGCCTCCACTACTGCCTGGGCGCCCCACTGGCCCGCCTCGAAGCACGCACGGCGATAGGCACCCTGCTGGACCGGGCCCCCGCCCTGGCCCTCGCCGGCCCGCCCGGCGACTGGCTCCCCGGGATGCTGATGCGCGGGGTACGGAGCCTGCCGGTGCGCTGGTAGCCGGGCGGCGCGGGAACACTCGGGGCGTCCAGGGAACGGCCGAGAACGCCCGGGGGAGTCCGCCGTACCCCCACTGGATCCGTTCCCCCGGTCGTCGGTCCCGGGCTCAGTCCCACCCGCCCGCGATCTCCGCGAGGTGGACGGGCCTGTGCTCCTGTCTGGACAGTTCGCAGGCCTCGGCGACGCGCAGGGCCTGGAGTGCCTCGCGGCCGTCGCAGGGGTTGGCGCGCTCGCCGCGCACCACCTCCACGAACGCCGACAGCTCGGCCTCGTAGGCGGGGCCGAAGCGCTCCAGGAAGCCGGTCCAGGGCTTGCTCGCGGCCGGCGGTCCGGCCGGTTCGGTGGACGCGATGGGCGTACGGTCGTCCAGGCCCACGCCGACCTGGTCCAGCTCGCCCGCCAGCTCCATGCGGACGTCGTAGCCCGCGCCGTTCATCCGCGTCGCCGTCGCCGTGGCGAGCGTGCCGTCGTCCAGGGTGAGTACCGCGGCGGCCGTACCGATGTCGCCCGCCTCGCGGAACATCGAGGGACCGGTGTCCGACCCGGTCGCGTACACCTCGACGATCTCGTGCCCCGTCACCCAGCGCAGGATGTCGAAGTCATGGATCAGGGTGTCCCGGTACAGCCCGCCGGACAGCGGCAGGTACTCGGGCGGGGGCGGCGTCTGGTCCGACGTCATCATGCGGACGGTGTGCAGACGGCCGAGCTTCCCGGAACGCACGATGTCCCGGGCGCCCGTGTAGCCGATGTCGAACCGGCGCTGGAAGCCCATCTGGAGGATCGTTCCAGCCGCCTCCACCTCGGCGATCGCGGCCAGCGTGGCAGGCAGATCGAGCGCTATGGGCTTCTCGCAGAACACCGGCAGACCCGAGCGTGCTGCCCGACCGATCAGTTCGGCGTGGGCCGAGGTGGCCGCCGTGATCACCACCGCGTCCACGCCCCAGGTGAAGATCTCGTCGACACCCGGTGCGGCTGTTGCTCCTAAACGATGTGCCAGATCCTGTGCCCGCCCGCTGTCCGCGTCCGTGACGATGAGTGAGCCCCCTACCTCGCGGTGGCGGCTGAGGGTATTCGCGTGGAATGTACCGATGCGGCCCGTCCCGATGACTCCGATGCGCATGAGAACCAAACTGGGGTCCGACCAGGCACGCTGTCAATGCGTATGTCCGGACAATCGAACTACACAACTTCCCGTCAACAATCCCCGCAGCTACGCTCGGCCCGTGCCGAAACCAGATGTGGACCCCACAGCGCCGCTGGAGCTGAGCGTGGACCGGAGCAGTCCGGTGCCGCTCTACTTCCAGCTGTCCCAGCAGCTCGAAGCCGCGATCGAGCACGGAGCGCTCACCCCCGGCAGCCTGCTGGGCAATGAGATAGAGCTGGCCGGACGACTCGGCCTGTCCCGCCCCACCGTGCGCCAGGCCATCCAGTCCCTGGTGGACAAGGGCCTCCTCGTACGCCGGCGAGGCGTCGGCACGCAGGTCGTGCACAGCCAGGTCAAACGCCCGCTCGAACTGAGCAGCCTGTACGACGACCTGGAGGCGGCGGGCCAGCGTCCCGCGACCAAGGTCCTCGTCAACACGGTCGTGCCGGCCTCCGCCGAGGTCGCCGCCGCCCTCAACGTGGCCGAGGGCAGCGACGTACACCGCGTGGAACGGCTGCGGCTGTCCCACGGCGAGCCGATGGCGTACCTCTGCAACTACCTGCCACCCGGCCTGTTCGACCTGAACACCGCCCAACTGGAGGCCACCGGCCTCTACCGCCTGATGCGCGCCGCCGGAATCACCCTCCACAGCGCCCGCCAGTCGATCGGCGCCCGCGGCGCCACGGCGGAGGAGGCGGAACGCCTGACGGAGCGCGAAGGTGCCCCCCTCCTCACAATGCAGCGCACGACCTTCGACGACACAGGCAGAGCAGTCGAATTCGGCACCCACACCTACCGCCCCACCCGCTATTCGTTCGAATTTCAACTACTGGTACGCCCCTGAAAGGGGGCGCAGCCCCCCTTTCAGGGGCGCGGGGAACTGCGCGAGCAGCCACAACGACACCCGCACCCGGCAAAACACCCGCACCGCCCCATTGCTCCCCCGCGCGGCAACGAGACTTACGGTGAGGCAGAATCGCCGCAATGAGCACCTACCGCGACCTCGCACTCCCTCGGGCTCTCAGCGCAGCCAGTGGGGCCGGCGCCCCCATCGGTTCCCGCCGGGCCCCGGCACTGCGTACCGTCGGCACGCGCGAGCGCCGTTCCCACCTCACAGCCCCCCGCGTGCCCACCGTCGGCATCGACATCGGCGGCACGAAGGTGATGGCGGGAGTGGTCGACGCCGACGGCAACATCCTGGAGAAGCTCCGCACCGAGACGCCGGACAAGTCCAAGAGCCCCAAGGTCGTCGAGGACACCATCGTCGAGCTGGTCCTGGACCTGTCCGACCGGCACGACGTGCACGCGGTCGGCATCGGCGCGGCCGGCTGGGTCGACGCCGACCGCAACCGGGTCCTGTTCGCGCCCCACCTGTCGTGGCGCAACGAGCCCCTCAGGGACCGCATCTCCGGCCGCCTCGCCGTCCCCGTCCTGGTGGACAACGACGCCAACGCGGCCGCCTGGGCGGAGTGGCGCTTCGGCGCGGGTCGCGGCGAGGACCACCTCGTCATGATCACGCTCGGTACGGGCATCGGCGGTGCGATTCTGGAGGACGGCCAGGTCAAGCGCGGCAAGTTCGGCGTCGCCGGCGAGTTCGGCCATATGCAGGTCGTGCCCGGCGGCCACCGCTGCCCGTGCGGCAACCGCGGCTGCTGGGAGCAGTACAGCTCCGGCAACGCGCTGGTCAGAGAGGCACGCGAACTGGCGGCGGCCGACTCCCCGGTGGCCTACGGGATCATCGAGCACGTCAAGGGCAACATCGCCGAGATCACCGGGCCGATGATCACCGAGCTGGCCCGCGAGGGCGACGCCATGTGCATCGAACTGCTCCAGGACATCGGCCAGTGGCTCGGCGTCGGCATCGCCAACCTGGCCGCCGCCCTGGACCCCTCCTGCTTCGTGATCGGCGGCGGTGTCTCCGCGGCCGACGACCTGCTGATCGGCCCCGCGCGGGACGCCTTCCGGCGCCAGCTGACCGGCCGCGGCTACCGCCCCGAGGCCCGCATCGCCCGCGCCCAGCTCGGCCCCGAGGCCGGTATGGTGGGCGCCGCCGACCTCGCCCGCCTGGTCGCCCGCCGCTTCCGGCGCGCCAACCGGCGCCGCGTCGAGCGGTACGAACGCTACGAGAAGTACGCCGAGACCCGCCGCACCACCCAGGGGCCGCTGTGACCGCCTCCCTTCCCCGCCAGGCCATGGCCCCGGACGAGCCGCCCGGGCCCCCCGAGGACCGCGGCCACATGATCCGCCGCCGCGCCCTGACCCTGCTGATCATCGTGCTGCTCATCGGTGTCCCGGCCGGTTATCTGGTGATCTCCGCCAACCAGAGCCGCGACAGCGGCAAGGACAAGGAACGGAAGTGGGCGGCGCGCGGCCTCACCGAGGCCTGGCCCTCGAAGGTCCAGCGCCACATCTACGAGGTACCCGTCCCGCGCCAGGCCGACGGCGAGGGCATCCTGTCGACGAAGGTCGCGTACTACGAGACGAACAACTGGCGCACCAGCCGTCTGTACGTCCAGTTCATGACCACGAACGCGGGGCTGGACTACTTCTTCAAGGCCATGGGTGTGCCCCGCACCGGCCTGAAGAAGGACAAGTTCACCATCAGCGCCCGCGACCAGAAGATCGTCGGCTGGGAGTTCAAGGAGCCGGGCGCCTGGTGGGGTATCGCCCACCAGCAGAAGAACCCGGCACCCACCCAGCACATCGTCGTGAAGTGGTCGCACCCCAACCACTACATGGTGTACGTCGTCTCGCGCACCACCCCCTGACGGGCCGGGCGACCGGGCTCCGGCCCGTCGCCGGGACCGATTGTCAGACCCCGCCCGTACAGTCGAAGACGTCCGACTCGACGGACACGACACGAGGGCGGGAGGTGACGTACGCATGAGCGACGAGACATCGGTGACGGCGGTGGCGGACGTGTCCGTGCGCCTCGCGGCCGTCTTCCTCCCGGCCCCGCTACCGCGCGAGGGCCGCATCGCCTTCTGGGACCCGGAGGGGGACGTCTCCCTCCCCGGGCAGAGCGACGGCAATGGCCGGCTCACGGAACTGACGGTCGTACGACGACACGGCGCCGGCGTCCGCCGCCGGACCACCCCCGCGCTGACGCTGCCCGTCGACGCGGCGCTGCCGCTGCTCGTACGGGCCCGCCGCGACCCCGCCGCCCATCCCGCCACGGCCTGCTGGGGCGCCGCCGCGCTGCACGCCCTGCGGCTCACCGCCCGCGGCAGGCTGCTGCCCGGGCTGACCCCCGCCGGCCACGACGCCTGGCGCGCGGGCCCGCTGGACCCCGACGACATCGCCCACCTCAGGGCCATCGCCGCCGCTCTGCCGCACGAGGGCCACGCGGTGCCCCTCCCAGGCGCGGGCCCCCTGCAACTGCCCGAGCCGGAGGCGCTCGTGCGCGCCTTCCTGGACGCCGTCGCGGACACCCTCCCGCGCACCCCGGCGGCTCCGTACGCGGCGGGGCTGCCCTTCGCCGCGCGCGCGGCACAGCGGCTGCCGGACGCCCACGACTGGGCGGCGGAGGTCGCCGCGGGCATGGACGCGGGTGTGCGGATCTCGCTCCGCCTCGACCTGTCGGCGTACGAACTGTTCGACGACCCCGACCGGGTGCGCAGCGTGGGCGCGGCGATCGTCCAGGTGCACAGCCTCGCCGACCCCACCCTGGTCACCGACGCGGCGACCCTGTGGGCGGGCACCGCGGACGCGGCCTTCGGGGCACGCGCACGCGTGGACGCCGCCTTGGCGGTCCGTCGCGCGGCCCGCGTCTGGCCCCCGCTCGACCGCCTCATCGAGCAGGACGCGCCCGCCGTACTGGCACTCTCCGAGGAGGAGCTGTACGACCTGCTCGGCATGGCCGCGACCCGGCTCGCCGCCGCCGGAGTCGCCGTCCACTGGCCCCGGGACCTCGCCCAGGACCTGACCGCCCAGGCGGTCGTACGTCCGGCGCCCGGTTCGGCGAAGGACGGCACCGGGTTCTTCGAGAGCGAGGAACTCCTCCAGTTCCGCTGGCAGTTGGCGCTCGGCGGAGACCCGCTCACCGAGGCCGAGATGGACGTCCTGGCCGAGGCCCACCGTCCCGTCGTACGCCTCAAGGACCAGTGGGTCCTGGTGGACCCGGCCCTCGTCCGCAAGGCACGCAAGCGCGAACTGGGCCTCCTCGACCCGGTCGACGCGCTATCGGCCGCGCTCACCGGCGAGGTGGAGGTCGACGGCGAGACCGTCGAGGCGGTCCCGGTCGGCGCGCTGGCGACCCTGCGCGACCGCCTCACAGCGGGCATCACCCCCGTGGAACCACCCCCGGGACTGAAAGCCACCCTCCGCGACTATCAACTCCGGGGACTGTCCTGGCTGGACCTCATGACCTCCCTCGGCCTCGGCGGCTGCCTCGCCGACGACATGGGGCTCGGCAAGACGATCACCGTCATCGCCCTCCATCTGCGCCGGGCCCGCAGCGAACCGACGCTGGTGGTCTGCCCGGCCTCCCTGCTCGGCAACTGGCAGCGCGAGATCACCAAGTTCGCGCCCGGCGTCCCCGTCCGCCGCTACCACGGCCCCGACCGCACCCTGGAGGACATGGGGGGCGGCTTCGTCCTCACGACCTACGGCACCATGCGGTCGACGGCGCCCAGGCTGGCCGAGCAGCCGTGGGGGATGGTCGTCGCGGACGAGGCGCAGCACGTCAAGAACCCGTACTCGGCGACCGCGAAGGCGCTGCGCACGATCCCGACTCCCGCGCGCGTGGCGCTCACCGGTACCCCCGTCGAGAACAACCTCTCCGAGCTCTGGGCTCTGCTCGACTGGACCACCCCCGGCCTCCTGGGCCCTCTGAAGTCCTTCCGCGCCCGGCACGCGCGCGCGGTGGAGACCGGTGAGGACGAGGAGGCGGTGGCCCGGCTCGCCCGTCTGGTCCGCCCGTTCCTGCTGCGCCGCAAGAAGTCCGACCCGGGCATCGTCCCGGAACTCCCGCCGAAGACGGAGACCGACCACCCGGTCCCCCTGACCCGCGAACAGGCCGCGCTGTACGAGGCGGTGGTGCGCGAGTCGATGCTCGCCATCGAGACGACGGACGGCATCGCGCGCCGTGGCCTGGTGCTGAAGCTGCTGACCTCCCTCAAGCAGATCTGCGACCACCCCGCGCTGTACCTCAAGGAGGAGGCGCCGACGCCCGCCGCGAGCGACCGAATGGCGGCCCGCTCCGGCAAACTCGCCCTGCTGGACGAGCTGTTGGACACCCTGCTGGCCGAGGACGGCTCGGCCCTGGTGTTCACGCAGTACGTGGGGATGGCCCGCCTGATCACGTCCCACCTCGCGGCCCGCGCGGTCCCGGCGGAACTGCTCCACGGCGGCACCCCGGTCCCCGAACGGGAACGCATGGTGGACCGCTTCCAGGCCGGTACGACCCCGATCCTGATCCTCTCCCTGAAGGCGGCGGGCACGGGCCTGAACCTGACCCGCGCGGGCCATGTCGTCCACTTCGACCGCTGGTGGAACCCGGCGGTCGAGGAACAGGCCACGGACCGCGCCTACCGCATCGGCCAGACCCAGCCGGTTCAGGTGCACCGCCTGATCACCGAGGGCACGGTCGAGGACCGCATCGCGGAGATGCTCGAATCCAAGCGAGCCCTGGCCGACGCGATCCTCACCTCCGGCGAGTCGTCCCTCACGGAACTGACGGACCGGGCACTGTCCGACCTGGTCTCACTGCGGAGGGCGGTGTGATGCCGACGGAGGAGCACGAGGACGGGCGTGGCCCGGCGGGGGAGAAGCCGGTGCGGGCCGAGCGCCCCCTGCCGGACGATCCCGGGCAGGACCGACCGGCCGACGAGTCGATCCCGGGCGAGCGCCCCCTGCTCGACGATCCCGGCCAGGACCGACCGGCCGACGCCGCCCGCAGGGCCCTGCGAGCCGCCCGGGAGCGCGCGGGCCAGACGACGACGTCTGCGACACAGGGCGCGGTGCCGGGGACGGAGTCCGCGTGGGGCGCCGCACGCGCGGCGGCCGGGAAACTCGCGGAGCCCGAGAATCCTGGGCAGCGCGGGAGGCCCGCAGAGGCCGCAGGGCCCGAGACATGGTCGGGGGACACGGCCCGTGCGGCGCTGCGGGGCGCGACGACACCGGCCGGGGACGAGTGCTCGACAGGCCCCTCGGCAGGCCCTGGGCCGGAGGCTCCGGATGTCGCGCAAGCTCGTAGGGCCGCGGGAGATCACAAGGGTGGACGTCCCGGGGACGTCGCCCGAGCAGCTTTGCGCGCCGCGGGGTCCGAGACACGGCCGGGCGACGTGGCCCGTGCGGCGTTGCGGCGCGCGACGGCACTGGCCAGGGGTGAGCGCCCGTCAGGTGCCT
>NZ_JBSFDA010000025.1:15215-80752 GCF_053593675.1 Streptomyces sp. NPDC002156
TCGGCAGGGCCGGGCCCGGAGGACCCGGACGTCTCCGATGGTGCTCCGGATGTCTCCGATACCCGGCACGCTCGTACCGACGTGGGAGGCCGCTGGGGCTGGCGTCCTGGTGACGTTGCCCATGGGGGGCTGCGGGGCGCGGCACCAGCGGCCGGGGGCGAGCGCTCGTCAGATGCCTCGGCTGGGCCGGGTGAGAAGGCCCCGGACGTCTCCGATGGTGCTCCGGATGTCTCCGCTGCCCGGCATGTTCGTACTGACGTGGGAGGCCGCTGGAGCGGGCGGCCGGGTGATGTTGCCCGTGGGGGGCTGCGGGGTGCGACGGCATCGGCCGGGGGCGAGCGCCCGACAGATGCCTCGGCAGGGCCGGGCCCGGAGGACCCGGACGTCTCCGATGGTGCTCCGGATGTCTCCGATACCCGGCACGCTCGTACCGACGTGGGAGGCCGCTGGAGCGGGCGTCCTGGCGACGCGGCCCGTGGGGGGCTGCGCGGCGCGACGGCATCGGCCAGGGGTGAGCGCCCGACAGGTGACTTGCCAGGGCCGGGCCCGGAGGACCCGGACGTACCCGACGTCGCCCCGAACGTCCCCGATGCCCCGCAGGCCCCTACCGACGCGGGAGACCGCAAGGGCGGACGCCCCGGGGACATTGCTCGCGAGGCCTTGCGCGCCGCGCGTGGAGAAGCGCTGCGGGCCCGGCTCGACGCGGAGGCGGCGGCAGCCCAGGCCGCGCGGCGGCCTGTCCGGCCCCTGCGTGCGCGGGACCCGCGGGACCGGAGTCCCGGGGACCGGGTGCGGGATGTACGGGAACTGCTCGCCGGTTCCTTCGAGTTGCCCGCCGACGAGTCCCCGGCGGCTTCGGCGCGGGACCCCAGAACCTCTGGCGCCGAGCCGCACACGGACCCTTCGCCGCCGGTGACCGTGGGGGAGGTGCTGCGTGCCGTCGCCTCGCCGACCCCGGGGGACGACACCCCTGGCGTCGAGGCCGACGAAGCGACGGCAGACGCGTCGAGCGACACCCCCGACTCCCGGTCCACCACCGGGTTCCGACAGGCACCGCCGCCCCTCGCCGATCCCCGCGACAGCGACAACGACACCTCACGCATCGCCTCCGTGCCCTCATCCATGGCCGCACCTGGTCGTGACGGTGAGCTGCGCCGGACCTTCCCCGCGCTGCGGGCCCCGGGGAACCGGGACGCGTCCGAGGGCGTCGGCTTCGCGGAGAGCTGGTGGGGGAACGCCTGGGTGACCGCTCTGGAGGAGGGTGCCTTGGACGTCGCCCGGCTGGTGCGGGGGCGCGGGTACGCCGAGAAGGGGCACGTCGATGCCATCACCGTGACACCGGGGCTCGTACTCGCCTACGTACAGGGCTCCCGGCCCCGGCCGTACCGCGTACAGGTGCGGCTGCGCACCCTCGGCGGCCAGGAGTGGGAGCGGTTCCTGGAAGCCGCCGTGGAGCGGCCCGGGCACATCGCCGCGCTGCTCGACAAGGAGCTGCCCCAGTCCCTCGCCGACTGCGGGGCCCCGCTGCTGCCCGGCCCCGGCGACCTCGAACCCCGGTGCAGCTGCCCCGACTCCGGACACCCCTGCAAGCACGCAGCCGCCCTCTGCTACCAGACGGCCCGCCTCCTCGACGCCGACCCCTTCGTCCTGCTCCTCCTGCGGGGCCGGGGCGAGCGGGAGGTACTGGACGAACTGTCCCGGCGCAACGCCGCTCGCGCCGCCCGTGCCGCTCAGGAGCAGCAGACGGCGGCCTTCCCCGGCGTCCGGGCCTCCGACGCGCTCGCCCCGCGCACCCTCCCGCCGCTCCCGGCCCCGCTGCCTCCCCGCCCGCACCCCGAGCCGCCCCCGGCCTACCCGGCGGCCCCGGGCGGCCCGGACCCCTTCGCGCTGGACCAGTTGGCGACGGACGCCGCCGCCCGCGCCCACACCCTGCTCACCGCCGGCCACGACCCGGTCGGCGAGCTGACCCTGTGGCAGGACGCCGTACGACTCGCCGCCGCCCGCCCCGGCTCCGGCCTCACCGCGGGCACCCGCGCCCTCTACTCCTCGCTCGCCAGAGCCGCCGGCCGCACCCCGGCCGACCTGGCACGCGCGGTGGCCGCCTGGCGGCAGGGCGGGCTCGACGGACTGGAGGTCCTCGAAGAGGCGTGGGACCCTCCGGCGGGGCGCTTCGACCGCGCCCGGCCCCTCCTCCGCGCCGCCGACCTCCCCGCCTTCAGACCCTGGCGCAACCACCTCACCCACCCGCGCGGCCACATACAGCTCCGCCTGGGCCGCGACGGCCTCTGGTACGCGTACGAGTCCGAACCGGGCCACGACGACTGGTGGCCCCGAGGCACCCCCGACCTGGACCCGGTCGGCGCCCTCACCGGCCTCGGCAACCTCGCGGACCCCTGACCCGGCAGACGAAAGGTCGACGCAGGTTTCCCCTCCGGAGTGGGACCAAAGCGGCGCCGCCGCCCCGGTTGGCCCCGGGGTGACGGACCCCAGGCAGGGCGTCGGCCAGGCATGCCCTGCCGGTCGGAGGACGATCAGCACCGTGTCCGCTTCGACCTGCAGCCCGAGCGTGGGCACACGACTGTGCTGGTCCTGCTCGACCCTCGTGGGCGCCGTCGCCCCGGTCGACGGCACTCGCATATGGCGCCGGCACCGCGCCGCGCAGCCGGTACGGCAGTGACGCGCAGCCCGGTCGCCTCGTCGGCCATCCCGACGCGCAACGTCCGTACAACCCCGTCGTCGTGGCCGTCGTGCCCGGTGTACCGAAGCCCCCGGGAGAGCGCCCCGTCCACGTGCCGCTTGCCCGACGTACCCAGCCGCCCGCCACCCGCCGTCTGGATCTCCACCAGCGGCAGTGCCCGCCGCGCGAGCCGCGCGCAGAGGTCCGGGTCGCGCCCGGGATCGGGCAGACCGGCCGCCTCGCCCGCGGCGAGGCGGCCGCGCCGGACCGGCGGGATCGAGAGCGAGGAGGAGTGACTACCCGTCACTTCCCCAGCGCAGATGGGTGAGGGGCATGGAGCTACTCCCGCCAGGGCGCAACACATGCAGAAAACGCTTACCGATCGCGGTGCGCCACCCGCTCTTGGGCGGCTGCCACAAGGCATCCCACATGCAGTAACGTCGAGCCGTGATGGACAACGGGAACAGCGAACGGCCGACTGCCCGCGCGGGCCGCCCGGGAAAGCGGAAGCGGACCGACGCGCAGCACACCGCCAGGGAGCGGCCCAGCACGATCCGTGACGTGGCGCAGAAGGCCGGTGTCTCCGTAGCAACCGTTTCCCGAACCCTGGCCGGGAACTATCCGGTCTCCGACGAGGCCCGGACCCGGGTCATGGCCGCCGTCAAGTCCCTGCACTACGTGGTCAACGTGCACGCCAAGGCGCTCTCCGGGCGGGTCGCCGGTCCGGTCGCCCTGGTCATCAAGGACATCACCGGCCCGTCGCTCGCCCATGTCGCCGCCGGAGTCGAGCAGGAGGCCGCGGACCGGGGTCGGCTGAGCCTGGTGTGCGCCACGCAGGACGACGTGACCCGGGAGGACGCCCTGGTCCAGCTGATGCGGGAACAGCACGCGGCCGCCGTACTCCTCGTGGGCGGCGTGGTGCCGGACGCGGCGTACGGCCGGCGGATGACCGGCTACGCGCGGGCACTGGACGCCGCCGGGTCGCGGCTGGTGCTGGTCGGCCGGCCGGCCCCGGCCCCGGACCTGCCGGTGACGGTCGTCGACTACGACAACCGGGGCGGCGCCTTCCAGGCCGTCTCCCACCTGCTCGCCTCCGGGCACCGCCGGGTGCTGTTCCTCGGCGGTGAGACCGGGCTGAGCAGCGGGGACGAGCGCCGGGCCGGCTATCGGGACGCGCTGCTCGCCCATGGCGTCGATCATGTCGGTGAACTCGACACCGAGGGGACCTACACCCGCGCCTCGGGCCATGCCCGCACCCGGGACGCCTTGCGTGGCGGGCTGGAGTTCACCGCGCTGTTCGCGGCCTCCGACATGGTCGCGCTGGGCGCACTCGCCGCGCTGCGCGAGGCCGGGATCGCGGTACCGGACGACGTGTCGGTCGTCGGCTTCGACGACGTACCCTTCGCCACCGACCTGACCCCGTCCCTCACCACGGTCCGGGTGCCCTACGAGGAACTCGGCCGTACCGCCGTACGCCTGGCCCTCGAGCGTGAGGGGTCTTTCGGCCGCGAGGACCACGTGATCCTCGGTACGCAGCTGGTCATCCGGCAGTCGGTGCGCAGGCTGGCCTGGTAGGGAAGCCCCCTGCGCTCTGCCCCGTTCAGATCCCTCCGCGCTCAGATCCATCCACGTTCATGAGCCAGCAGGGCTGCCTGGAAGCGGTTGGTCGCGCCGAGGCGGTGCATGACGGACGCCACATGCTTGCGGTACGTGCGGACCGCGATGCCGAGCTTTCGCGCGCCGATCTCGTCCTTCTCGGCGGTGTAGAGCTGGCGCAGGAGCTGCCGCTCGAAGTCGCTGGCGAATTCGGCCGCTTCGACCTCACCGTCGTCGGACACGGGCAGGTGGTGCGCTGTCTGCCACATTCGCTCGAAGAGGGAGACCAGGGCGGCCACCAGCCCCGGATCACGGGTGAGGATCGCACCTTTGGAGGTGTGGGCGGGGTCGATGGGGGTGAGTGCGGCGGCGCGGTCACAGATGATCAGGCGTTCGATGGGTGCGTAGGAGATCCGTATTTGCGCTCCCTTGGACGTCAGTTCGCGCATGTAGCTCATCGTGGCGGGGTCGTCGAGGGCGGGTGACGCCAGAATCGTTCTCATGTGCACCCCGCGGCGAAGGATCCGGGAGTCCATCAGCCGAGCGTGGGCGATGCTCTCCTGGCTGAGGATCCCCGTCGGGCTGGTGGTGAGATTCTCGGTCCGGGTGAAGTAGGTGAGTTCGTCGATGACGGCCCGTACCGCCGACATTCCCTCGATGTGCTGGGTCTGACCGGTGGACGTGGAGGTGTCCGGGCCACCGTCGCAGTCCATGGACTTCTCGTGCTCGGCGAGCAGTGAATCGACGACCCCGCTGCGGATGACCTCTTCCTCTAACTTGTGGCGGAGTCGGCCGACTTGGCGCTCCACAAGTCCTTCGACCGCCTTGGCTGGTGACGCGGGTGCCAGCAGTCCGCCCGGGGTCGCGGTGGCCAGCCCCAGTTCGGTCAGCCGGTGGGAGATGGCTCGTGGGTCGAGCGGGGCGTCCTCGTGGTGCGGGTCGTCCGCCAGTTGGCGAGCCAGTTCCGCCTCCTTGAAGCCTCCGCGCCGTAGCAGGAGCCGGTATGTCTCTTCGTCGTCCGGTTCGACGTTCAGGAACTGCAGATTCGCCTGTGGCATCGCTCCTCCTTACGCCGCGCGACGATCGCCGCGAGTGTGGGTGAATTTCAGGCGATTTCAAAAGATGAACTTAACTCAATGGCCCGTAATGTGCTGGTCAAATATCGCAGTTCATGCTCCATGAGAAGGTCAAGGCGGTGGCCCGGGCGGGCGCCGGCGAGCTTGCGCCGGGGAGTCCTGGCTCCGGCGCCCATGCGGCCCTCCGTGTGACGGGCTGCGTACGTTCGCGTGCAGCAAGTGGCTGGCCGGGTGTGCAGGATGCTGAGTCGTGGCCCTGTCGATAACCGACCCGATAGGCGACAGAGTTATCCCGTCGCCAAGAAGCGGCAGTCAGTTTCAGGTTGAATCGGGGGCCATCATGCACAGCACCGTTCGTTTCTATGGAAAAACCGCACGGGCGAACAATGGGATTCGCCTGGTTGTCGGCTCGATCTTCGGAATGCTCTTCCTCGTACTTGCCGGCACGGGTGCGCTGCGAGCGGAGACTTCCGTGACCGGGACAACCATGCAGGTCGTGAGCATTGACAAGCCGGATGTCAACGACTGGGGCTGATCGGTCGTCGCACCAGGTGCGATGGTGCCCCGATCTTGACTACTGGGGGAATCATGCCTGCCACGTACCAAGTGCGGATCCGAGGGCGAGCCGGGGCGGCGTCCGAAACGGCCGCAGTGCGTCTTGTCGCCGGCCTGCCCACGCATTGGTCCGTCACTCTGCTCAATTGCACCGACGCTGTCGCCGCACTCGAAATGGCACCCCCGGAGAACGCCTCTCCCGGGGAGGTGGCGAGAGTTGTGGACGAGGTTCTGGCCACCTCTGCCATGCGTGGTTGGACCAGAGACGGACCGGTAACGTAAATCGGCACATGACACCTTTTGGGGAGAAGTGGAAGCCGTGAAAGGCGAGAAAACCCTTGTTCTTGGCTGCGCATCGACTGGCGCCAAGTTCACCCCAGGCAACCACCGAAATACCGGCGACGTGCTTCTCGACGAGATCAGCACCGGCGCAACCATCAAGAGTTCGCCGCTGGCACTGATCGCGGAAGCCGAAGCTCTTTATGGAATGGGATGTCGTTACTATCACTACCATGCGCGAAACCCCAGGACGCGGGAGCAGTCCACCAGCAACGATATTTATCAGGAGATAAGCCGCCCGCTGCAGCGCAGATGCAAGGACATGCTGGTCAGCTTTGGGGCGAGCCGGAACGGCCCCGAAGTGCGGGAGAGCATCCAGCGGTTCGGCGAGTGGGAGCGAATCAGCCAGAGCAGCCTGCCACTGCATCTCGGCGGCGCCCACTTCGTCACCCTCCAGGCGGCCGTTGAGCTTCAGCTGATGTGTGAGGCGGAGCGACAGTACGGCGATCTTCCTGTCGACTTCATCGACAGCGAGGGATTCAGCAAGGTCATCGCCGAGTACCGGCCGTCCGACCGTCTCACCACGACCGATCTCGAGACCTACTCGACGAGCAATGGGGCCAACTACGGCAGGACTTCCCCGCTCATCCAGTTCGAGGTCTACCGAAACGCGGTCCAGGCTCGGCAGCGGCTTGGCCTCTTCCACGAAGTGGAATGGGTTCAGTTCCCGCGAAGCTATGCGTTGACCCGGTATGCGGTCGAGCACCCGGAGATAAGGCTGGGTGGCAGTGGGCAGTTGAACATCACGCTGTTGTTCGGCTTCTCTCCGCGGCTCCCCTTCCCCAAGAACTATGCCGAGTTCAAGAGTGTGGTGGATGCCGCGAAGCGGCTGGAGTACGACCTTGCCGAGCCGGGTGTGAAGAAGCGGCAGGTGACCGTCACCGTCGGTGCCGCGGTGCTGCCGAGCCAGGCCGGTGAGTATTTCGTTCCGCTGGATGTGGGCGCCCGCCGCGGACAGGCGGCCTGTGCCCTGAGCCGGCTGGCGACGTACGCCGCGCAACCGGACAGCGGTGTCGACGTCCTCCGGTTCGGTATGGAGGACACCCCTTACTCGGTCGACACACACGGTGGCCTTCGCCTCGCCGACAACTGCGATCTCGCCGAGCTGGTGATCAATGAACTGGCCGCGAACGGCGTGGGAGTCCAGACCGATCACGATGTGATCTTCGAGCGCATGGGCTCGAACTGGGTCAAGCAGAGCCTCTTCTTCGAGCAGCGCCAGCTGCCGCTCGGCCAGCCGAGGAATTCGTTCCCCAGCCCGTCGCTGCAGTCGGTGTGACTCTTCGCCCCGGACTGTTCCGATCCTGACAGGAGGAACCAAAATCAGTATCTACCAAGGGGTCTGCTTTGACCTTTTCTCGACGCTGGTGCACAGGTCGCCGGGCAATCCGTTCTTTCGTGACGTCGCGAAGGAACTCGGCCTGGACCTGGAATCCTGGAAACCGGCCTACGACAGTCTCCACGACGAGACGATGGAGGGGACTGTTCCGGGGATAGTGGAGCGCATTCTGCTCTCCGCCCGGACGTCCGGTGTGCACTGCCCCCCGGACGAGGTGCGGGCGGCCGTCGAGCGCAACTTCCCCAGTATGGTCGCGAGTTTCGAGGTCGACCCGCAGAGCGCGCCTCTCCTGAAGCAGCTCCGTGAGCAAGGGCTGTCCCTCGCACTGGTGTCGAATGCCTCCGACCACGCCGAATGGATCTTCGACCGGCTCGGTCTGCGTGAGTACTTCGACGTGACCGTCTTCTCGCACCGGGTGAAGCGGCTGAAGCCGCACCCCGACATCTACTTGAATGCCACAGACCAGCTCGGCGTTTCCGGCTCCTCCTGTGCCTTCGTCGGCGACGGCCAGCACCACGAACTGGCGGGTGCGCGGAGTGTCGGAATGGCCACCATTCTCATCGACCGCCGACTGGCCCATTCCGACTCGGCGCGCACGGAGGCGGACATCGTCCTGGACGACCTGGACGGCGTGCCGGACGCGCTCGACGAGCTGAGCACTCAGCGGCGTTCATGGCTCATGAATCAACAGTAGAAAGGGAAACGGGTATGAGTCTCGACCAACTGCACGTCATCGAAGGCTGCTACGTCACCGAGTCCTCCGGCTGCCACCGGTACGACTTCTGGAACGAACAGGCTCTCTTCGACGGAAGCCCGCACACCGGCTGGGGCTCGCTCAGCCGAAACGAACCGCAGACCGAACACCTGGACATCGACCTCGGCGGCCTCCGTATCCCGGTGAAGATCCGACTGCAGCGCCGTGCCGTCCCCGTGATCCGCACCGGATTTCCCGGCACTCTGCGGGTCATCGCCTACGCGGAGCAGGGTGGCGAGAAGACGCTGTTGGTCGCGGACGGCATCTCCGTGGAGGCCGGCGAGTGGTTCGAGGGTGATCTCGAACCGGTCGAGACCAGGCGGGTTCGCGTGGAGACCGGCGGGGTCGAAATCCGCCCCAGCGGCAAGTTCTTCACCCAGATCATGCAAATGCAGTTCCTCGAGAGCTGACCCACTCCGGCTCGACGCAGACGACGTATCCCTCTCCTCCTCCCCCTTGAGAAAGCGGTGACAGTCATGCGTATCCGAACGATTTCGGTACCGACGGAACCCTGCGACGACCCGGTGGCCCGCAAGCTGGGCCTGTGGACGAGTGAGCGCATGCAGGCCGCCGCGTGGCGGCTCAACCCGGGACAGGACATCTCGGCGCGTATGCACCCGCAGGCCGACGGGATGATCGTGGTCCTCGAAGGGCACGGCGAGTTCCAGGCGTTCGACGCGGAACAGCCCGAGGCCGCCGGAAGCTATGTGCCGTCCGCCCACTATCCGCTGGACGCCCCGCCGAAGCGACCGCTTCCCGAGCCGAGCCGTTACCCGGTCGGCCCCGGCACCGTCAGCCTGGCGCCGGCCGGCCTGTACTACGGCCTGGTCAACACCGGCGACGAGCAGCTGGTCGCCGTCGCCGTCACCGCGTCGGAGACCAGCGGCACCGCCTGGACGGTACGTGGTTGACATGGCCGCGTTGAACAGCGCCGAGACCATCGGTCCGGCAAAAGCCTCCGTCCCGCCGGCCGGCATCGGCACCGAGTCCGACGCCTGGGTGCTCGAAACGCTCAGGCGCTACGAGCCGGCCACCATGCACACACAGCATCCGGTGGTGTGGGACCGGGCCAGCGGCAGCCGCGTCTACGACCGGGACGGCCGGTCCTGGCTCGACTGGACGAGCGGGATCCTGACCGCGAACGCCGGGCACGCCCGCGCCGAGGTGGTCGACGCGATCACCGAACAGGCCCGGCAGGGGCTGCTGCACGCGTACATGTTCCCGACCCGGGTGCGGGCCCGCGTGGTGCGCGCCCTCTCCGAGCTGTCCGGGTTCGCGCAGTCGGTCCTGTACACCACGGGAGCGGAGGCGGTCGAGGGCGCGCTGAAGATCTCAAGTCGCCATGCGATCGCTCGTCGGCCGGCACAGCAGCCCGGTCGTCGGCCGGTTGTCATCACCTTTGAGGGTGCCTTCCACGGTCGTACCCTGGGTGCACAGCTCGCCGGTGGGCTGGCGGCGCAGCGCGACTGGGCACCGGAGCTCGACGAGGCCTTCGTCAGGGTGCCGTTTCCGACTCGTGGTGAGGCCTGGAGCCCGGAGGTCATCGAGGCGGCTCTGCGCGAGATCGGGGCGGGCCCCGAGGACGTGACCTGTGTGATGGGGGAGATCTACCAGGGGTCGACCCTGCGTCAGATCGACCCGGCGGCGGCTCGTGCCCTGCGGGAGTGGTGCACCCGGCACGGGGTCCTGCTCGTCTTCGACGAGATCCAGTCCGGCTTCGGGCGTACCGGTGCGCTCTTCGCGTACGAGCACATCGGTGTCCGGCCCGACCTCCTGCTGGCGGCCAAGGGGCTGTCCGGCTCGCTGCCCATCTCGGCGGTGCTCGTGGGCGATCCGAGCTTCACCGAGGTCGTGCGTCCCGGAGAACTCACCAGCACCCACAGCGGCAACCCGATCTCGCTGGCCGCCGCGGAGGCCAACCTCGCGCTGTTCGCGGACGGGCGGATCGTCGCCGAGGCTGCGCGGCGGGGCCAGCAGCTCGCCGACGGGCTGGCCGACTGGGTCGCCGGGAAGCCGCAGGGCCGCAGGATCATCGGGACGATGGGCATGATCGCCGGTGTCGCGTGCACCGACGACAGGGGCTCGCTCGACCCCGTGTCGTCGCGGCGCATGGCCGCCGAGTGCGTCGAGCGCGGTCTCCTGGTGTGTGTGCCGTCCACACTCGGCGGCGCCATGCTCAAGATCATGCCGCCGGTCACGACGTCCGAGTCCGAACTCGCCGAGGCGCTGGCCATCTTCGAGGCTGCTGCCGACGCCGTCCAACTCGGCTGACGTCGCGCCGGATCACACAGACTCCACAGATTTCAACGGTCCTACAGATTCCAACGGTTCCGCCGACTCCCGAACGAAAGGGATGTGCATTCCCGTGGCCGCAGATACAAGGCAGCCTGCTTTCATCATCTTCAGCGACCTGTCCAAGATCGGCCCGTCTCTGACCGAGCTGCGAAAGCGCGGTCTGGCGGTTCTGGCCATCTCCCAGAAGCAGGGTTCGGCCATGGTGCAGAGGGGCATCGAGCTTCTCGGCACCCCGGGTCATCCCTTCGCCGACATCACCGATGTCAGCCTGCGTGACGCCACCGACATCAGCGGCATCGCCGACCAGGCGGCGCGCTGGGCCGCCGAGTACGACGTTCGTGGTGTGCTCGTCAACGCCGAGGTGTACGTGGACGCCGGGCAGGTGGTCTCCGACCTGCTCGGGTTGCCGGGGCCGGGCTGGCGTGCCTCGCGCGTGTGCCGCAACAAGCTTCTGCAGCGCCGCCATCTGCGCGAGTGGAGCCCCACCTCGGTGCTCATCACCGCTCCCGACGGCGGCATCGCGGACAGCGCGCAGGCGACGGAGCTGGCCAAGGAGTACGACGGTGTCTTCCCGGCCGCGGTCAAACCCCTCGACCGTGAGTCCAGCATCGGTGTCCGCGTGGTGGAGGACGTGCACGCGCTCCTCGACATCATCGCCGACCTCGGACCCGGCGCCCGGCTGCTCGTCGAGGAGCGGGTGCAGGGCCGCGAGTTCAATGTCGACACCCTCGTCAGCGACGGCAGGCCGATCGTCACGCTGCTCACGCAGAAGGGCACCAACGAGGACTCGACCGAGTTCTTCGTCGAGCTGATCCACACCACGCCGCCCGACAACCTCGACGGGCACGAGACGGACCGGATCATCGAGGCGCAGCTGGGCGTCGTCGACCGGCTTGGCTTCGAGAACGGGTACGCGCACGCGGAGTACCGGATCACCGACGACGGCCGGGTGGTGCTGATGGAGATCGCGGCACGCGCTCCGGGCGACGGCTGTCTGCACCTGTACCACCTGTCCACCGGCAAGCCGATCGAGCCGGTGCTCATCGACATCGCCATGGGCCTGCCGACCGCGTACCCGGCCGTGTTCGAACGCCGGGGCCGACAGGTCTACTTCGAGCACACACCCGGGATCCTTCGGGACGTCCAGGTCGACGGACTCGACGGCGTCACACCGCGCTGGCTGGCCGACACCACCGCCATCTGGCCCGAGCTGGCCGCGGTCGACAAGAACGCCCCCGCGACGGTGCACGAACTGTTCGTGATCAAGCCCCGTGGCTTCGAGCTGGAACGCCTCACCGAGTCGTCGAACCGTGCGGTCACGGTCATCTTCGACCTGCCGCTCGGGGCCGACGTGGACGCCGAGGAGGCGCGGATCCGTCAGGCAGTCACGATTCTCACCGAGTCGCCCGAGGGATGACGAACCAGGCCGGCGCTCCCCTCGGGCAGACAGGGAAACCACGATGACGCACACCGGGAAACAGCAGGAGTGGCGGCGGCTGATCGATGCCACCGAACTGACGAGATTCACCACAGAGGTACTGAGTGCGGCGGGCGCGCGTCACACCGATGCCGCGGTCACCGCGGAGGTTCTCGTCGCGGCGGACCTGGGCGGGGTCGAAAGCCATGGGGTCGCCCGCCTGCGCCGCTATGCGGAAGGGCTGCGTAACGGCGACATCAACCGGTTCGGGGTGCCGGAGACCGTGACCGACAAGGGCAGTGTGTGCGTCGTCGACGCACACAACGCCCTGGGGCAGCCGGCGCTGTGCACGGCCGTCGACCTCGCCATCGACCGGGCGGGCAAGTTCGGTACCTCCGTGGTGACGGTCCGCCGCTCCAACCACATGGGCATCGCCGGCTGGTTCGCCGAACGCGGCGCCCGGGCGGGGATGTTCACCATGGTCTCCACCAACGCGGTGCCACAGGTGGCCCCGATGGGCACCAACGAGCCGATGTTCGGCACCAACCCGTTCTGCTACGCCGTACCCACCAGCGAGGGAACGCTCTGCTTCGACGGCGCGAGCAGTACCGTCTCCCGCGGCAAACTCGAACAACTGGACCGGTTGGACAAGCCGATGCGGCCCGGTTGGGCGCTGGGGCCGGACGGCCGCACCGCGTTGGGCGCCGCCGAGACCGTGACGGGTCTGATCAACCGCAAGGGGTACGCGCTGCTGCCGCTGGGCGGTGGCGACCAGGACCACGGCGGGCACAAGGGGTCGGCCCTGGGCCTCTTCGCGGAGCTGCTGTGCGGCCCGCTCGCCGGCGCCCGGTGGAGCCGGCACACGTATCAGGGAGGCGAAGCCGGTCTCGGCCACTTCGTGTTCTGTCTGAACCTCGACGCGCTCGGCGACCAGGGCGTCATCCGCGCGAGTGTCGAGCAACTGGCCCGGGAGGTCAGGGACAGCACTCCGGTCGACCCGCTGACCCCGGTGCGGATCCCCGGTGACCGCCGGCGCCTGGTCACCGAGAGGCGGCTCGCCGACGGAGTGCCCGTGCTGGAGTCCGTGGTGGCCGACCTCGACGACATCGCCCGGTTCGTCGGCATCGAACCCGTCTCCACCCTGACGTACGACACCTGACCCACGACAGCTGACGTCGGCACCGAGCCGATCCCTCATCCCCTCGTCGCAACCGGAGGTAGTTCCCATGAAGTACGAGCGACTCGACCACACCGTCCTCACCGTCAACGACATCGACGCCACCGTCGACTTCTACAGCCGGGTGCTCGGCATGGAGGTCGTGACGTTCAGCATGCTCGTCAACGACCGCAAGGCTCTTCGCTTCGGCGACACCAAGATCAACCTGCATGAGGTCGGCAAGGAGATCGCGCCGCACGCCCAGAACCCCGGCTCCGGCACCGAGCACCTGTGCTTCATCGTGTCGGACCCCATCGAGGAGGTCGTCGCGCACCTGGAGGCGCAGCACGCGGTGATCGAATCCGGTCCCGTGGAGCGCGTCGGTGTGCTCGGCCCGATCAACAGCGTCTACGTCCGCGACCCGGACGGCAACCTGCTCGAACTCAGCAACCACATCGAGCGCTGACCGCCGGACGCATCGGACGCATCGGACGCATCGGACGGACCGGTGGCGCGGTGCACCTTCGGCATCACCCGCCGGTCCCCCTCCCGGCCTCCCCAGGCGACCCCGAATTCCGCAGAGGACCAGCACATGCCCGTCCATGATCCGAACATCGATTTCTACGACGACCTCGCCGACAACTACCACCGCATGTACGAGGACTGGTGGGGCTTCGCCGCCCACTACGGCGAGGCGATGGCCGCGTTCCTCGCCGCCGAGGGCGTCGAACCGCCCGACGAGGTCCTGGACGTCACCTGCGGAATCGGCACCCAGGCACTTCCGCTGGCCGCCAAAGGCTACCGGGTGACCGGATCCGATCTCAGCGAGCGGGCCGTGGAGCGTGCCCGGCGTGAGGCGGCCTCCCGTGATCTGGACGCCCGGTTCGTCGTGAGCGATGTGCGTGAGGTCTACGAGCGGCTGTCGGGCACCTTCGACGCCGTCGTCTCGGGTGCCAATTCGCTGACGCATCTGCTGACCGACGACGACCTGATGCGGGCCCTGGCGCAGATACGTTCCTGCCTGCGCCCGCGAGGTGTGTTCCTCGCGACCATCCGGGACTACGACCAACTCGCGCTCGACAACTCACAGGGGCTGGCGCCGGAACACTTCGGGACCGGTGACGACCGCAGCATCGTCGTACAGGCGTGGGACTGGGCCGAGGACCGCCGGACTCTGACGACGAACCACATCCTGCTGCTCAAGAAGCGAAACCAGGACGGCTGGGACACCACGGTGCGCACCACGGACTACCGCGCCCTGCGCCGCGCCGAATTCGACGACGCCCTGACGGCCGGCGGGTTCACCGACATCCGGTGGTTCCTCCCCGGTCACGAGGACCCGCAGGGCGTCGCCCCGGAACACCAGACCGGCTACTACCAGCCGGTCGTCGTGGCGAGGGCGAGGTGAGAGGAACTGTGCGGCAGAGCCGTGCGGCGACCGTCAGCGAGCTGCCGAGGGCGGGGGAGAGCGCGGACAGCGAGGACCGGGCTCGACGCCCGGGCGGCCGGGGGCGGATCTCGGACCGCGTCGCCTCGATCACCGAGTCGGCCACGCTCGCCGTGGACGCCAGAGCCAAGGCGCTCATACGCGCCGGACGTCCGGTCATCACCTTCGGCTCCGGTGAGCCGGACTTCCCCACACCGTCACATGTCGTCGAGGCCGCCGCGGCGGCCTGCGCCGATCCGCGGTATCACCGGTACTCGGCCTCGGGCGGCCTTCCCGAGCTGAGGGAAGCCCTCGCGGCGAAGACCCTCCGCGACTCCGGGTACGACGTGGACGCCTCGCGGATCGTCGTGACCAACGGCGCCAAACAGGCCGTCCACCAGGCCTTCGCCGCGTTGCTCAACCCCGGCGACGAAGTGCTCGTGCCCGCGCCGTACTGGCCGACCTATCCGGAGGCGATCAGGCTGGCCGGCGCGATTCCCGTGCCGGTGTTCGCCGACGAGTCCACCGGCTACCGCGTCACGGTCGAGCAGCTCCAGCGCGCCCGGACGAAGAACACCGCCATGCTCGTCTTCTCGTCCCCGGCCAATCCGACGGGAGCCGTCTACGACCGGGCGGCGATCCGGGCCATCGGCGACTGGGTGGCCGAGCACGAGCTGTGGGTGATCTCGGACGAGATCTATGAACACATGGTCTACGGCGACGCGGAGTTCCATTCCCTGCCCGTCGTCACGCCCGCGGTGCGGGACCGGTGCGTCGTGGTCAACGGTGTGGCGAAGTCGTATGCCATGCCCGGCTGGCGGGTCGGCTGGGCGATCGCCCCTCCCGACGTCAGCGGCGCGATGACGACACTGCAGTCCCACGCCACCTCCAACGTCTGCAACATCGCCCAGGCCGCCGCATCGGCGGCCGTCTCCGGGGGCCTCGGCGCCGTGTCCGTCATGCGGGCGGCCTTCGACCGGCGGCGGCGGACGATCGTACGCATGCTCAACGAGATCGACGGCGTCGACTGCCCACGGCCCGACGGGGCGTTCTACGTCTTCGCCTCGGTGAAGGACCTGCTCGGCAGACGCGTCCGCGGACGGCGCGTCGGCACAAGTGCCGAACTGGCCGAACTGCTCCTGGACGAAGCCGAGGTGGCCGTCGTACCCGGTGAGGCCTTCGGCACCCCGGGCTACCTCCGGCTGTCCTACGCGCTCCACGACGACGACCTCGTCGAGGGCGTCGACCGTATCCGCCGGCTGCTCGCGGACGTCGAGGAGTGAGCCCCGGCCCCCGCGCCCTGATGCTGCGGTGCATCCGGATCCTCTTCGCCCTCGCCCTGGGACTCGCCCTCACCAGGTACGCCTACGACCTGTTGGTGTGACCGTCCCGCGTACTCCTCTTCCCTCTGACACCGATTGAGGTGAACCCACTGTGACGGCGGCCATCGAGTCCCCGGCAAGACCGGTTCGGCGCCGGGCCATGATGTACGGACCCGCGTTCGTGGCCGCGATCGCCTACGTGGATCCGGGCAACTTCGCCACCAACTTCGCCGCCGGCTCCCGGTTCGGCTATCTCCTGATGTGGGTCATCGTCGCGGGCAACCTCATGGCGCTGCTCGTACAGATGCTGTCCGCCAAACTCGGCCTGGCCACCGGCCGCGACCTCCCGCAGAACTGCCGCCGGCGGTTCCCCCGGCCGGTCGTGCTCGGGCTGTGGGCGCAGGCGGAACTGGTGGCCATCGCCACCGACCTCGCCGAGGTGGTCGGTGGCGCGATCGCGCTCAACCTGCTGTTCGGGCTGCCCCTGCCCGTCGGCGGACTCGTCACCGGCGCCGCGGCCTTCGCGGTGCTGGGGCTGGAGTCGCGGGGGTACCGCCGGTTCGAGGTCGCGGTGGCGGGCCTGCTCCTGGTGATCATCCTGGGGCTTGCCGTCGACGCCGTGCTGGCGGGCATCGACGTGTCCGGGATAGCCGGCGGCACCGTTCCCACGTTCGCGGGACCGGACAGCGTGCTGCTCGCCACCGGCATCCTGGGGGCGACCGTCATGCCCCATGTGATCTACCTGCATTCCAGCCTCACGAGCGCGCACGCACAGGACCTCGACCGGATCGAGCCGGGCTTCCGGCGCGTACCGCTCATCGGGTCCCTGCGGCGGGACGTGCTGTTCGGCCTGGGGGTGGCGGGGCTCGCGAACGCCGCCATGCTCACCATCGCCGCCCGGCTCTTCCACCCCACGGGGGAGAGCACGGACACCATCGGCGAAGTGCACAGCAGGCTGGGCGCGATGCTCGGCCAGGGCGCGGCGCTCGCCTTCGCCCTCGCGCTGCTCGCCTCCGGCTTCGCCTCGTCGTCGGTCGGCACCTACGCGGGGCAGGTCATCATGGCAGGGTTCCTCGACAGATCGCTGCCGCTCCTCCTGCGCCGCGGCATCACGCTCCTGCCGGCCATGGCCGTCCTGATCGCGGGGGTGGACCCGACGCACGCCCTGGTGTGGTCGCAGGTCGTGCTGTCGTTCGGCATCCCCTTCGCCTTCGTCCCGCTGATCCTGCTCACCCACAGCCACGAGGTGATGGGACCGCTGGCCAACCGGCCCCTGACCACGGCCGTGGCGTCCGTCGTCGCCGCGCTCGTCATCGGCCTGAACCTCTATCTGATCAGCCAGGTGTTCCTCGGCTGAGGTGCCCTCCCGAGGTGCCCCCTTACCGTCGCGAGTAACGCACACTATGCTTCATTGACCCTTACCTTCTGTTCGGAACGCGGAGCGACTCCATGCCCCAGTTACTACCGGCCACTGGACCGCAACGTGTCATCGCCGCGTCCAACTTCGTCTACACCGTCGGCAGCGGCCTCTATCTGACCGCCGGCGTCCTCTACTTCACGCAGGCGGCCCACCTACCGGTGGGTCAGGTGGGACTCGGACTGGCCATCGCCGGGTTCGTCTCGCTGGCCGTGGGCATCGCAGTCGGCCATCTCGCGGACAAACGCGGAGCGCGCGGCGTGTACGTCACCACGCTGTTCGTCCAGGCACTGGCGACCGCCGGCTTCATGCTGGCGGACAGTTTCTGGCCGTTCGTCCTCGTGGTGTCCATGGCCACCGGGGCGAAGGCGGCCGGACTGGCCGCACGCTCCCCGCTCATCCGGCGCTACGGGGGCGACCGGCCGCAGGAGTTCCGCGGCTACCTCCGTGCCGTCTCCAACATCGGTATCTCCCTGGGCGCCCTGCTGGCAGGCTGGACCGTGCAGGTCGGGACCCAGTCCGCCTACCAGTTGCTGGTGATCGGCAACGCGATCTCCTTCGCGGCAGCCGCTGCCGTCCTGGTCCGCCTGCCACCGGTCGAACCCGTGCCCACCGCCGGCGGTCCGCGCTGGATCGCCCTGCGGGACCGCCCGTACCTGCTGATCACGACCCTCGACGGCATCATGGCGATCCAGTTCAAGGTCCTCACCGTCGCCATCCCGCTCTGGCTCGTCGCGTCCACCACCGCCCCGCCCTGGCTCATCTCCGGCACCATGCTCGCCAACACCGTCCTCGTCATCGCCCTTCAGGTGAGAGCCAGCCGCAACGTCGACTCCGCCCTGGCCGGCGGCCGTGCCTACCGCCGGTCGGGCGTGGCCTTTCTCGTCTCCTGCTCACTGATCTCACTGTCCGCGGGGGTACCGACCTGGGCGGCCGTGGCCCTGCTCCTGACCGGGGTGGTGGTCCACACGGTCGGCGAGCTGTGGCACTCCGCGGCGGGTTTCGAGGTGTCCTTCGCCCTGGCTCCCGAACACGCCACCGGCCAGTACCTCGGCGTGTTCGGCCTGGGCGCGGGCCTGGCCGAAGCAGTCGGACCGACCCTCCTCATCTCGCTCTGCATCGGTTGGGGCCGCCCCGGCTGGTACGTCGTCGGAGCGATGTTCGCCCTGACGGGTCTGGCGGCACCGTTCGCCGTCCGCTGGGCACAACGCCCCGGACACGACCGGGAGGCCGTTCCCGCGCTCCTGGACAAGGCGCCGGCCGTGGCACCCCGGGGAACGTCGCCGCACCTCGCCGCCGACCAGGAGCGCTAGGCCTGTCGTTCGGATCACGCCGACTTCGGGCTGCGGCGCTGCCGGCCCGTGACAACTTCAGCCCGGCGAAGAATCCTTCCATGCCCGGGAGGTCTTTCACCTGATCCGGTCGACATCCTCACAACCCCCGTCATAGGGGCACTGAGAGATGTGGGAGCGTAAGCAGAGTGAGCGACGCATCGACCAACACCCTTCAGTACCGATTTGACGGGCCAGAAGACGCTCCTGTCCTGATCCTGGGGCCCTCGCTCGGTACCACATGGCACATGTGGGACCGGCAGGTGCCGGAACTGGTGAAGCAGTGGCGGGTCTTCCGCTTCGACCTGCCCGGGCACGGCGGCGCCCCCGCGCACCCCGCCGGATCGGTCACCGACCTGGCCACCCGCCTGCTCGCCACGCTCGACGCGGTCGGCGTGCAGCGCTTCGGCTACGCGGGCTGCGCGCTCGGCGGCGCGATCGGCGCCGAACTGGCGCTGCGCCACCCGGCGCGGCTGGCCTCGCTCGCGCTGATCGCGGCCTCGCCCCGCTTCGGGACGGCCGACGAGTTCCGCCAGCGGGGCGTGATCGTCCGGACGAACGGGCTCGACCCCATCGCCCGTACGTCCCCCGAGCGCTGGTTCACCAGCGGCTTCGCCGCCGCGCAGCCAGCGATCACCGAGTGGGCCGTACAGATGGTCCGCACCACCGACCCCGGCTGCTACATCGCGGCCTGCGAATCCCTCGCCTCCTTCGACGTACGGGGCGAACTGGCCCGCGTCGGGGTGCCGACCCTCGTCCTCGTCGGCTCCGACGACCAGGTGACCGGCCCCGCCGAGGCCCGCACCCTCGTCGCGGGCATACCGGACGCGCGTCTCGCGGTGGTGCCCGGAGCCTCGCACCTGGTCCCGGTGGAGCAGCCCGCGGCCGTCACCGACCTCCTCGTCCGCCACTTCTCGACGGCCTGGCAGCCCGCGTACGACAACCCGACCGGCCAGACGGCCATCTCGGCGGCGCCGCTCAAGCCGGTGCTGACCGCCGCCCAGCCGATCACCCCCATCGCGGAGATCGCGCCGGCCGCCGCACAGTCCGGCGGGCACAGCCGCCCGGACCAGTACGACGCCGGGATCAAGGTCCGGCGCGAGGTGCTCGGCGACGCGCACGTCGACCGGGCGCTGGCTCAGGCGGACGAGTTCTCCGGGGACTTCCAGGAGTTCATCACCAGATACGCGTGGGGCGAGATCTGGAACCGGCCGGGCCTCGACCGGCGCTCCCGCAGCTGTGTCACCCTCACCGCCCTCGTCGCGGGCGGCCACCTCGACGAACTCGCCTTCCACACCCGCGCCGCCCTCCGCAACGGCCTCACCCCGGTCGAGATCAAGGAAGTACTGCTCCAGGCCGCCGTCTACTGCGGGGTACCGGCCGCGAACAGCGCGTTCAAGGTGGCCCAGCAGGTCATCCGTGAGGAGACGACTCCCGAGGAGTGACGGGGGAGACTGGTGGTGAAACCACCAGTCTCGGCGGCCCACCACCCCGGCCCACGCGGCAGGATGGGACACATGAAGCTCACGAAGAAGTCGCACGCCTGCATCCGGCTGGAGAAGAACGGGCAGACGCTCGTCCTCGACCCCGGGGGATTCAGCGAGGAGGACGCCGCGGCCGGCGCCGACGCGATCCTGGTCACCCACGAGCACGCCGACCACTTCGACGAGGGACGCCTGCGGGCCGCCCTGGACGCCAACCCGGCCGCCGAACTCTGGACCCTCGCCTCGGTCGCGGAGCAGCTCTCCGCGGCCTTCCCGGGCCGCGTCCACACCGTCGGCCACGGCGACACGTTCACCGCCGCGGGCTTCGACGTCCAGGTCCACGGCGAACTGCACGCCGTGATCCACCCGGACATCCCGCGCATCACGAACGTCGGCTACCTCGTCGACGGAGCCGTCTTCCACCCCGGCGACGCCCTCACCGTCCCCGACCACCCGGTCGACACCCTGCTGCTCCCGGTCATGGCCCCGTGGAGCAAGCTCTCCGAGGTCGTCGACTACGTCCGCGAGGTCAAGCCGCAGCGCGCGTACGACATCCACGACGCCCTGCTGACGGATCTCGCCCGCCCGATCTACGACCGTCTGGTCGGCGGCCTGGGCGGCTCCGAGCACCACCGCCTCACGCCGGGGGCCTCGGCGGAGGTCTGAGCGGCGTTGTCAGACCCGGCGGGTAGGTTGTGGGGCATGCGTATCGCGACCTGGAACGTGAACTCGATCACCGCCCGCCTGCCGAGGCTGCTGGCCTGGCTGGAGAGCACCGGCACGGATGTGCTGTGCCTCCAGGAGGCCAAGGTCGCCGCCGAGCAGTTCCCCACCGACCAGCTGCGGGAGCTGGGCTACGAGGCGGCGGTCAACGCGACCGGCAGATGGAACGGCGTCGCGGTGATCTCCCGCGTGGGCCTTGAGGACGTGGTGCGGGGCCTGCCCGGCGACCCCGGCTACGAGGGCGTCGAGGAACCCCGAGCCGTCTCCGCGACCTGCGGCCCGGTCCGCGTCTGGTCGGTGTACGTACCGAACGGCCGCGAGGTGGACCACCCCCACTACGCCTACAAGCTCCAGTGGTTCGAGGCCCTGAAGGCAGCGGTCGCCGGCGACGCGGCAGGCAGCCGGCCCTTCGCGGTCCTGGGCGACTACAACGTGGCCCCGACGGACGACGACGTCTACGACCTGGCCGCCTTCGAAGGCCTCACCCACGTCACCCCGGCGGAGCGAGCGGCCCTCACGTCCCTGCGCGAGGCGGGCCTGACGGACGTCGTCCCCCGCCCCCTGAAGTACGACCACCCGTTCACGTACTGGGACTACCGCCAGCTCTGCTTCCCCAAGAACCGGGGCATGCGCATCGACCTGGTGTACGGCAACCAGGCCTTTGCCGGGGCGGTGAAGGACGCGTACGTCGACCGCGAGGAGCGCAAGGGGAAGGGGGCGTCTGATCACGCCCCTGTGGTGGTGGACCTGGAGGTGTAACGGTGCCTGGCCCCCCAGGGACGGCCACCAGACCCACGGTGCCTACGGAACCAGCGCCCCCAACGGCACCGCCCCCGCCAGCGCAGCCAACCCCGCGTCGCCGGGATGCAGATGATCTCCACTGTCGTACGCGGCCAGCAACCGTGTCGGCTGTGCCGGATCCCGCAGCGCCGCGTCGAAGTCCACGGCCCCGTCGAAACCACCGTCGGACACCGCCTCCTCGCGGATCCACGTGTTGACGGCGACCCGCTGACCGTCGACGACAGACGTGCACCGCGCCTCACCCCCGCACGGCCCGATCGTCGCGACCAGTACCCGCAGCCCCCGCGCCCGTACCCGTGCCGCCAGTTCCTCCAGCCCGGCGATGACATCGCCCGCCGACGCCCCCGTCCGCAGGTCGTTCACGCCCTGGAAGACGATCGCCGTACGGGCCGACGTCTGGGCGAGGACGTCCCGGTCCAGGCGGTGCAGGGCGCTCACCCCGCCCGAGTCGGTCGAGACGCCGTCGCCCGGATAGCGGTCGGTGAGGATGCGGTTCGCGGCGATGCCCTGGTTGAGGACGCCGTACTGCGGAACCGCGCTCTGGGCCCGCAGCCGGTCGGCGAGGACATCGGGCCAGCGCCGGTTGGCGTCCAGGGTCGAGCGCTCGCCGTCGGTGATCGAGTCGCCGAGCACCACCACCGACCCGGGACCCTCACCCACGTCGACGCCCGTCAGCAGCGGCCACGTCGTCAGCGTCGAGGTGTACGGCGTCGGGGAGCCGTCCGCCGTATGGTCGCCCGGCTCGCTGACGTACGAACGCTGCTGCGCGAGCCGGTGCAGCGGGGCCGCCGTCACCGTGTCCGGCAGATGGAAGCTCACCAGCAGGTTGGTGTCGGCGGGCACCGCGAAGTCCAGCGGATCGCTGAACGCCTGTGCCCCGGCCGGGAGTTCGACCCCCGCCGCACCCCCGAACGTCAGCGGCACCGGCGTACCGCTCGCCGTCGCGCCCGCCGACTGCACGGCCACCGTCGCGCTGCCGATCCGTACCGGCGCCGACGCGAAGGTGTTGTCGAAGCGGACCCGTACGCGCGGCCCGCCGGCCGAGGTGTGCACCACCAGCCGCAGGGTCCGGTCGGTCCAGGGGCCGACGGTCGCGTACGTCGAGGTCGGCGCCGCCCAACTGCCCGTCCAGGCGGCCGTGTCGGGCCGTACCGAGAGGGCGAACACATGCAGGTCGGCCGCGTACGGCAGCCGGACGGACTCGACCTCGTGCCCGCGTGCGATCGGCACGGTGACGACGTACAGCCGTGCCTTCTCGGCGAGTTGGCCGGTCGGCGTGTTCACATGCGGCAGGGCGACCGCCTTGGCGCCGAGGGGGCCGGTGCGCCAGTCCGGGGCGGTCAGCCGGTACGAGGACTCCGTGCCGTCCGCGTACGAGACCGTGCCCGCGCCGCTCACCTCGGAGCCGCCGGTGGCGGTGAGGAGGAACGCGAGGGCGTCGCCCTCCCCGCGCACCCGTACGGGCTGGCCGGCCGCGCGGACGTTGTCCGGCTCGCCAGGGTCCCGGCAGGGCCAGGTCAGCTTCGCGCCCTGGACGGTGAGGGCGCGGCCCCTGGTCCAGCCGGCGGCCGTCAGGTCCTGGGCCGACAGGGAGGCGCCCGAGCCGTCGAAGTCGGCCGCGTCGGGGAGGGCGTCGTCGCTGACCGCGGTGTTGTCGAAGTACTGGGTGAGGGGCAGGGGTTCGGTGGCCTCGGCCGTCGACGACAGGGGGGTGAGCGTCGCGAACAGGGCGAGGATGATGCCCGGGCCCCAGAGACCTCGGAGTCCCGGTCCCCGCCCGACTCGGCTACCTCGGCGCATGTGCGTCCCCTCGGTCGACTCGGCCCGCCGCTCAATGCAGTGTGAAGCTAAAGAGGTACCAGGTACCCGTCAATGCGGCAGGTGTGCCGGGCACGGGTGTGCGAGGAAGTTGGCCGGAACCGGCGGCCCCGCGCGCCCAGTGGTGCGGTCGGCGGTGTGAATGACACGCTGGACGTATGAACATCCCTTTCCTGGGCAACTGGCGCAAGAAGCATGGACTCGCCCGAGGGGTGGCGGTGTTCTCCGAGGGGGAGCACGACCCCGAGGCGGTCGCCGGGCTTCTCTCCGAGTGCGAGCTGCTCCGCTCCCAGGCGGGCCGGGAGGGCGTCGAACTCGACGACTCCGCCGCCTCGTTGGAGGCGCTGGACCAGCTGCTGCCGGGCTGGCGGGACGACGAGGAGGCACTGTCCTGGCTCGGCAACGACGCGGGCCTCTACCTCGGCACCGTCATCGTGCGGACCGTCCCGGGCGCCACCTGGGACTTCTGGCCGAACGGCCAGCCCGTCGTACGGCTGTCGTCGGGCCGTGAGTTCGACGTCGTCGCCTCCGGTCACGCGTGGGCGTCCAGCGGTGCCCCCGAGCTGTCGCAGCTGTACGCGGAGGTCGCGGAGTCCTAGCCGAGGGGGGAGTGCCGGGGGTATGGCTGACGTAAATACGGCTTATGACCGAAAAGTGCGTGTCGTGTCCTCACTCCACTCTTGTGTGGATAGTTTGCGGCAACCACGACACAGCTGAGAGTAAGTAGGGCTGGGCATGGCCGTCGATCCGCTGATCGAGCTGCAGGAAGTCAACAAGCACTTCGGTGAGCTGCATGTTCTCCAGGACATCAACCTCACCGTCGGCAGGGGGGAGGTGGTCGTCGTCATCGGGCCGTCCGGGTCGGGCAAGTCCACTCTGTGCAGGGCGATCAACAGGCTGGAGCCGATCGAGTCCGGGACGATCAGGCTGGACGGACAGTTGCTGCCCGACGAGGGCAAGCCGCTCGCGCGACTGCGGGCCGAAGTCGGGATGGTGTTCCAGTCGTTCAATCTCTTCGCCCACAAGACCGTGCTGCAGAACGTGTCGCTGGGGCAGGTCAAGGTGCGGGGGCGGAAGAAGGACGAGGCCGACAGACGCTCCCGTGAGCTCCTCGACCGGGTGGGCCTCGCCTCGCAGGCGCCGAAGTACCCGGCCCAGCTCTCCGGCGGCCAGCAGCAGCGTGTGGCCATCGCGCGCGCCCTCGCCATGGACCCCAAGGTCATGCTCTTCGACGAGCCGACGTCGGCACTCGACCCGGAGATGATCAACGAAGTCCTGGAGGTCATGCAGCAACTGGCCCGCGAGGGCATGACGATGGTCGTCGTCACCCATGAGATGGGCTTCGCCCGTTCGGCCGCCAACCGGGTCGTGTTCATGGCCGACGGCCGCATCGTCGAGGACCGCAGCCCCGACGAGTTCTTCACGAACCCGCGCAGCGACCGCGCCAAGGACTTCCTCTCCAAGATCCTCAAGCACTGACGGCCGACGCCGGCCGGGGCGGGAAATCGGCCGCGGCGAACCTCGACTACGATTTGCGGTTCATCCCCGTGGTGTTGGCGACCCGGCCGGTCCGCGACGGGGATGGGGACCGAGGCCGTGGACGTGGCACCGGCCGAATCAGGGACGCTGCTGCCAGGCGGGCAGTAGTAGAAGGGCATGCGTTCGCCCGGCGGCAGCCGGAGATCACTGCTCGCGCAGGGGTACCGACACCAGTGAGGCGTCGTGCTCCGGCGAGGAGGAGGTCAGCTGCGCGCCGGTCGGGTTGTGCTCGACGCGGAGCGGGTCGCCCGGGCCGACCAGCTCGCCGAGGCCGAGCGGGCCCACGTCGCAGAGGTACGCGACGTGGGCGCCGCTCTCCTTGGTTCCGGAGACCGCGCTCCACCACCGCGGGCTAGGAAGCGCGGTGGGTGCTGCGCGGGGCGACGGCGGGCAGCGGTGTCTGTGCCACCCGGGTGATGTCCGTGACGACCTCGACGACATCGGGCCCGTACGCCTGCGAGTTGACGACCTTCAGGAGCAGGGCGAACGAGTTGTTGCCGTGTTTGCGGGCCAGCCGTTCGTGGTTGCGGGCGAGATAGCGGGTCGCCGCCTGGTTGGTGATCGCGCGCTGGCCGCAGAAGAGGAAGACCGGCCGGGCCTCGCCGCTCTGGCCGGCGGTGAGCCGCGCGAGGATCACGTACTCGCTCTTGCCCCCCTCCAGCCGGTAGCGCTCGGTGCCGATCTGGAAGGCGCCGCGGTCCGGGCCGGGTTCGGCGTCGACGTTGACGCGGACGCCGGGCAGCAGCGAGTGCAGATGGGCCAGCATGCGGCGATTGGAGGCCGGACCGCCCACGCAGAACTCCGTCCGCTCGCCGAACCCCTGTTGTGCGGCGTCGTGGGCGACGACCTGGGCGTGGGCGTTGCAGTCCTTGATGAGGGCGGAGAGCTCCAGGAGCGCGAACACGTCGTGGCGCATCACCGTCAGCTCGGGGCCACCGGCCTCGCGGTTCACCACGAGCAGCGACTCGGAGTTGTCCGGCAGCCCGAAGAAGGCCTGCTTGCGGCGGAGTTTGCGCCTCCACAGATAGGTGCGGGCCAGCCAGCCGAGGGCTGCGCTGATACCGGCCGCGACCACACCGAGGACGATATTGCGCACATCGTCAGTCATGGGCGCGCATGTTAGCGGTCGACCGGACCGGTGTTCGAGGGGCCCTTACGGGACCACGGGGATGAAGTTACGCTGCGCGGACGGCTGTTGACTGGAGGTATCGATGCGTCGCCCTGTCGCGCGGAATCTGGCGGTCCTGGCGGTTTCGGCTGCTGTGGTGTCGGTGGGGGCGGCGGCGCCACCCTCCGGCGCCACGCCGGCGGATACCGCTCCGGAGAAGGTCCCGGTCGCCGTCGGGTACGGCGGTGCCGTGGCGAGCGTGGACGCGGACGCCTCGGCCGCCGGGATCGAGATCCTGCGCAAGGGCGGCAACGCGGTGGACGCCGCCGTCGCCACGGCCGCCGCGCTCGGGGTCACGGAGCCCTACTCCAACGGCATCGGCGGAGGCGGCTACTTCGTCTTCTACGACGCCAAGTCCCGTACGGTGCAGACGATCGACGGCCGCGAGACGGCACCCCTGACGGCCGACTCGGGCCTGTTCCTGGAGAACGGCCAGCCGATCGCCTTCGCCGACGCCGTCACCAGCGGCCTTGGCGTCGGTACGCCGGGCACACCGGCGACCTGGCAGGCGGCGCTGGACAGTTGGGGCAGCAAGCGGCTCGGTACGCTGCTGAAGCCGGCGGAGAGGCTGGCGCGCGACGGCTTCACGGTGGACGACACGTTCAGGTCGCAGACCGCGTCCAACGAGGCGCGGTTCAGATACTTCCCGGACACGGCGGAGCTGTTCCTGCCGGGCGGGGCGCTGCCGGTGGTCGGGTCGACGTTCAAGAACCCCGATCTGGCGCGTACGTACGAGGAGTTGGGCCGCAAGGGCGTCGGCGCCCTGTACCGGGGCAAGTTGGCGAAGGAGATCGTCGACACGGTCAACGAGCCGCCGGTGGACCCGGGTTCGGGCTACAACGCGCGCCCCGGCAAGCTGTCGCTGACGGACCTCGCCGCCTACCGGGCGAAGCGCCAGGCGCCGTCGAAGACCTCGTACCGGGGCCTGGGCGTCTACTCGATGGCCCCCTCCTCGTCCGGCGGGACGACGGTGGGCGAAGCCCTCAACATCCTTGAGAAGACGGACCTTTCGAAGGCGAGCGAGGTCCAGTTCCTGCACCGCTACATCGAGGCGAGCCGGATCGCCTTCGCGGACCGGGGGCGCTGGGTGGGCGACCCGGCCTTCGAGGACGTACCGACGAAGGAGCTGCTGTCGCAGTCGTACGCCGACTCGCGCGAGTGCCTGATCAAGGACGACGCGGTGCTGACGAGCCCGGTCGCACCGGGCGACCCGCGCAACCCCGCCGCCTGCAACACCGCCGGGGTCGCGGCGCCGACGACGTACGAGGGCGAGAACACGACGCACCTGACGGTGGCCGACAAGTGGGGCAACGTCGTGTCCTACACGCTGACGATCGAGCAGACCGGCGGCAGCGGCATCACGGTCCCGGGCCGCGGATTCATCCTCAACAACGAGCTGACCGACTTCTCCTTCGCCCCGGCCAGCCCGGCCGTCCCCGACCCGAACCTGCCCGGCCCGGGCAAGCGACCGCGCTCGTCGATGTCCCCGACGATCGTCCTGGACGCCCACGGCAAGCCGGTCGTGGCCCTCGGCTCACCCGGCGGCGCGACCATCATCACGACCGTCCTGCAGACCCTGACGAGCTTCCTCGACCGAGGCGTTCCGCTGGTCGACGCCATCGCGGCACCGCGCGCCAGCCAGCGCAACCAGGCAACCACGGAGCTGGAACCGGCCCTGTGGAACAGCGAGTTGAGGACCAAACTGGAGGCCATCGGCCACGGCTTCCGCCTCAACCCCGAGATCGGCGCGGCAACCGGCGTACAACGCCTCCCGAACGGCAAGTGGCTGGCGGCAGCGGAGACGGTACGCCGGGGCGGCGGCTCGGCGATGGTGGTGCGGCCGGCGTCCTGAGCCGGCCGGGGGGCTCCGGGCGGTGTCTGGCTGATGCATGCCGACCGCCCGTCCTCGCGGTCGCGGCCTACGGCAACGAGGCCGGGCAGACTCGCCTGCGGCCTGCGGCCTGCGGCCTGCGGCCTGCGGCCTGCGGCCTGCGGCCTGCGGCCGGGGCGGGCGGTTGCGGCGTGTTCGGTGCCGGTTGGTCCTCCTCGTGGTCGCGGACCACGGCTGCGGCGCAGGTGTGCTCGTGTGCGGTCGGCGTCCTTGGTCGGCCGGGGGGGGCTCCGGGCGGTCGGCCGCACCTGGAGCGGCGGAGCGCAGTCACAGGGCGGACGTGCTCGCGGCGCGGCGTCCTTGGTCCGCCGAGGGCGGGCGGCGGTGTGTGGGGCCGGTGGCTGGCCCTCGTAGCCGCGGGCGGTTGTCGCGGGGAGGATCTACTCGCGTGCGCGGCTACGAGGCCGGCGGCCCGTCCCTGTACACGCGGACCTCCGCCGACGGCCACGTGTACTCGATCTCCTGCACCGTGAAGCCCGCGGCCATCCGCAGTGGGCGTTCGGCCGTGCGCAGGCCGCCCGCTCGTTCGTAGAAGGCGATCGCGCGGGTGTTGCCGGCCAGGACCTCCAGGTAGATGTCCTGGCCGGGGTGGTGGCCGGCGGCCCAGGCGAAGCCTTCGTGCAGAAGGGTGCGGCCGATGCCGGTGCCGACGTGGTCCGGGCGGGCGTGCAGGTTGTCCACGTGGACGCGGCCGTCCGTGGCCGTGTCCAGGTGGATGAAGCCGCGGAGTTCGTTGTTCTGTTCGGCCAGCAGGAGGCATCGGTCCGGTGACAGGTCGGCCGTGCGGGCCTGCCACTTGGCGAGGTGCTCCGCCGCCAGCGGGCCGGCCAGGTACGCGGCGGGCATGAGCGCGGTGTACGCGCTGCGCCAACTGGCCGTGTGCAGGGCCGCGATGCTCTCCGCGTCCGCCGAAGTGCCGTTCCTGATGCGCATGGAGCCGTACGTCACGCCCGGCTCGTGTGCGCTTCCTGGCGTGCCGTGAGGATCCGGGGCCCCGACTCGGTGATCGCCACCGTGTGTTCGGCGTGGGCCGCGCGGGAGCCGTCGTTCGTGCGCAGGGTCCAGCCGTCCGGGGCCTCGTGGTAGCCGTCCTTGCCGCTGCCGATCAGCATGGGCTCGATCGCCAGGACCAGGCCGTGGCGCAGCGGCATGCCCCGGCCGGGGCGGCCCTCGTTCGGGACCGGCGGGTCCTCGTGCATCCGGCGGCCGATGCCGTGGCCGCCGAAGCCGTCCGGGATGCCGTACCCCGCCGTACGGCACACCTCGCCGATCGCGTGCGCGATGTCGCCGATGCGGTTGCCGACGACCGCCGCCGCGATGCCCGCCGCGAGGGCCCGCTCGGCGGTCTCGACGAGCCGTACGTCGGCCGGGCGCGGCTCGCCCACGACGAAGCTCATCGCCGAGTCGCCCGCCCAGCCGCCCAGTTCGGCGCCGAAGTCGGCGGAGACGAGGTCGCCGCGCAGCCGGTAGTCGTCCGGGATGCCGTGCACGATCGCGTCGTTCACCGAGAGGCAGAGCACCGCCGGGAACGGCGTCGGTGCGAAGGAGGGGCGGTAGCCGAGGAAGGGGGAGGTCGCTCCCGCCGCGCGCAGCACCTCGTGCGCCACCTCGTCCAGCTCCCGAAGGGAAACGCCCACGTCAGCGGCCGCTCGGACGGCCGTCAGGCCTCTGCCGACCACCTGGCCCGTCTCGTACATGGCATCGATCGCTGTGTCTGTCTTGAGTTCCACCATGCCAATTACTATACCGGTATTAGAATGGCGGCATGGTACGCACTCCTCTCACCCCCGAAGAGCGTGAACGCGGCGAGCGGCTCGGTCGGCTGCTGCGTGAGGCGCGTGGTGGCCGCAGCATGGCGGAGATCGCGGCCCGCGCCGGAATCTCCGCCGAGACCCTCCGCAAGATCGAGACCGGACGGGCGCCGACGCCGGCGTTCTTCACGGTCGCGGCCCTCGCGCGGGTCCTCGGACTCTCCATGGACGAACTCGTCGGGCAGTGCGCGCCACTCGCCCCGGTCGCGGCGTGAGTCCCGTCGCGCGGTTCCGGCCATTGTGACCGTGGTTCACATCACGTTCCGCTGGGTGCGCGGTACTCTGCGTCCGGTCCGAAAACCCCCCGTAGCCCTTCCGTAACACGACTGGTGTTTTCTACGGGGCGGAGTACTCCGTTCGGGCATGGGGTGGACATCATGGCGGTGGAACAACTCCCGGGGCAGGTGCGGGAGTTCGCGCGGTATCTGAGCGGCCTGCTGGCCCGCCTCGACCAGGGCGCGGGCTGGTGCGGCGTGTTCTGGCAGCGCGACCCCGACGGTATGCGCGCCTGTCTCGAGGGGTACGAAGTGCCGCCCTGGGACGTCGTGGAGGCGCTGCTCCAGGATCTCGCCACCGAATACGGAACCGGTGCCGTCACCCCCGAGGCCGAGCGGGCGCGTGCCCTGCACCAGGCCTCGCTCACCGCGTTCGACACCCGGCCCGGCGCCCGCGACACCCTCGGCGACCGGCTCGACGTGATGCTCCGCGAACAGAAGTACGCCGCCGAACGGCTCGCCGAACTGGGCCGGTTGCTCAACTCCGCCGGTACCCACGAGGAGGCCGAGGGCTTCCGCCTCGACCTCGCCTGGGCCCACGACGACCACGAACGCGCCACCGCGCGCTGCGCCGAACTCCGGTCCCGCCTGGACCAGTTGGCCCGCCGGGCGGTGAGCGGCGCGACCATTCCCCGCCGCGACCCCGACGACGAGGCGGGCCTGTTCGCCGCCCGCGTCCAGAACGTCCAGCACCCGGCCGACGCACTGAACCTGCCCAGGCAGCGCACCGACCTCGACACCGACGAGCACCGCCCGACCGGCGACCCGGCCGCCTGGCACGACGGCGAGGACGGCGTCCGCGGACAGCGCTCGGTCGACGGGACGGCCGTTGGGTACGAGGACGGGCGTGGCGCCCGCCGGCAGGGCGCGGCTGACGACACGGCTGGCTGGTACGACGGCGAGGACGGCGTCCGCGGACAGCGCTCGGTCGACGGGACGGCTGTCGGGTACGAGGACGGGCGCGGCGCCCGCCGGCAGGGCGCGGCCGACGACACGGCTGGCTGGTACGACGACGAGCGCGGCCCCCGCCGACAGAGGGCGGACGACCGGCAGGCCGCCGGGTACGAGGACGGGCGCGACTCCCAGACGCAGGCCCCGGACGGCTCCGGTCCCGCCCGTCACGGAGACGACCACGACCCTGGCGGGCCGGGTTCCGACGACGACCTGCGCCCCTGGCGCGGTCACATCCGCCGCTCCGGCGGCGCGGACGACCACGAGGACCCCCGCCAGGCCGACGCCCCCGACACCCCGGAACCCCCGGTCGGGCGCACGACACCACAGCTCCCCGCCGACTGGTACGACCCCCCGGCCCCAGCCGTCACCCCCGAACCCGACCCCGTGCCGGAACCCGGCCGCGCCTCTAAGCAGCGCTCCAAGCGCCGCACCCGTGGCAGCGCCCGGTTCGCCGGGATGATGGACGACGCGGACACCGGCGCCACGCCCACCGTCGACCCCACCTCGATGCCGGTCATGCCCGCGCCGGCCGCCCCGACCCGCCGTACCCCGCGCGGGGCGCGCTTCGCCGGGTCCGCCGCTGCCGCGAAGCCCGCCGCGCCCAAGCGGGAGGCGCTGGACGACGACGCCCGGCACGACACGATCGACGCCGTCCGTAGCCTCGTACGACTGCGGAGCGAGGGGCGTAGCGGGGAGGCGCACGCGCTGCTCGTCGAGGCCGCCTACTGGCCCGCCGCCCGTTTCCCGCTGCTCGCCGCCGAGCTGCACCGCGCCGGGCTAGGCGCCGACTGGGCGACCCTGCTCTGGGAGGCCGCGTCCCTGCCGGCCGGCCAGCTGGTCGCCGCTGCCGATGCGCTCGTCGCGGCCGGGCGGGGGAACGACGGCCAGCAGATCCTGCGGCAGGGCATCGTGCGGCCGGCCCACGAGGTCGGCGAGGCCGTGCTCGGGCTCGTCGAGGAGGGCAGACAGCGCGAGGCACGCGCGCTGCTCGACGCGTACGTCCGCGTCCGCACCCCCGAGGAGGCCGCCCGCAGTGTCGGCCCCGACCCCCAGCACCTCGTGCCGCTGCTCCTGGAGGCGGCCCGGGGCGCGTCCGAGGACTGCTACTGGGATCTGGTGCACGCACTCCGGGTGGCGGGCCACAGTGCGTGACCCGGGTGTGTGGGACTCGCCCACCGGGGTGTGAAACGTGATCGACTCCGCGGGTTAACGGCGATGGTCTTGGCAAGGCTGTTCCGGAGGCTTACTTTCAAGCCCCTACGACCTCTGTCTACGGGCGTAGAGGCTCTCTGACATCCAGCCGGAAGGAGCAGGTCATGGCCAACGTCGTACGTGCCGCTCTGGTTCAGGCCACCTGGACCGGCGACACCGAGTCCATGGTCGCCAAACATGTGGAGCACGCCCGTGAGGCCGCCCGGCAGGGTGCCAAGGTCATCGGGTTCCAGGAAGTCTTCAACGCCCCCTACTTCTGCCAGGTCCAGGAGCCCGAGCACTACAGCTGGGCCGAGCCCGTGCCCGACGGGCCGACGGTGGTTCGTATGCAGGAGCTGGCGCGCGAGACGGGCATGGTCATCGTCGTCCCCGTGTTCGAGGTCGAGCAGTCCGGGTTCTACTTCAACACCGCGGCCGTGATCGACGCCGACGGGACCTACCTCGGCAAGTACCGCAAGCACCACATTCCGCAGGTCAAGGGGTTCTGGGAGAAGTACTACTTCAAGCCCGGCAACCTCGGCTGGCCGATCTTCGAGACGGCCGTCGGGAAGATCGGCGTCTACATCTGTTACGACAGGCACTTCCCCGAGGGCTGGCGGCAGCTGGGCCTCAACGGCGCGCAGCTCGTCTACAACCCGTCCGCCACCTCGCGCGGCCTCTCCGCCTACCTCTGGCAGCTGGAGCAGCCGGCCGCGGCCGTCGCCAACGAGTACTTCATCGCCGCCATCAACCGGGTGGGGCAGGAGGAGTACGGGGACAACGACTTCTACGGGACCTCGTACTTCGTGAACCCGCGCGGCCAGTTCGTCGGCGAGGTCGCCAGCGACAAGGACGAGGAACTCGTCGTGCGGGACCTGGATTTCGATCTCATCGAGGAAGTCCGGCAGCAGTGGGCCTTCTACCGGGACCGGCGGCCGGACGCGTACGAAGGGCTGGTGCAGCCGTGAGCGATCTGTACGGGCGTCACAAGGCCGTCCTGCCGGACTGGCTCGCCCTCTACTACGAGGACCCGATCGAGATCACACACGGCGAGGGCCGGTACGTGTGGGACGCGAACGGGAAGCAGTACCTCGACTTCTTCGGCGGCATCCTCACCACGATGACCGCGCACGCGCTGCCCGAGATCACCAAGGCGGTGAGCGAACAGGCCGGGCGGATCATCCACTCGTCCACGCTCTACCTCAACCGCCCGATGGTCGAACTGGCCGAGCGGATCGCCCAGTTGTCCGGCATCCCGGACGCCCGTGTCTTCTTCACCACCTCCGGCACGGAGGCCAACGACACGGCCCTCCTCCTCGCCACCTCCTACCGGCGCAGCAACCAGATCCTGGCGATGCGCAACAGCTACCACGGGCGTTCGTTCAGCACGGTCGGCATCACGGGCAACAAGGGCTGGTCCCCGACCTCCCTGTCCCCGCTGCAGACCCTGTACGTCCACGGCGGCGTCCGCACGCGCGGCCCGTACGCCGACCTGAGCGACGCCGAGTTCATCGCCGCGTGCGTCGCCGACCTGGAGGACCTGCTCGGTCATGTCCGCCCGCCCGCCGCCCTGATCGCCGAGCCGATCCAGGGCGTCGGGGGCTTCACGTCTCCACCCGACGGGCTGTACGCGGCCTTCCGTGAGGTGCTGGCGGCGCGCGGCATCCTCTGGATCGCCGACGAGGTGCAGACCGGCTGGGGCCGCACCGGCGAACACTTCTGGGGCTGGCAGGCGCACGCGGAGAACGGTCCGCCGGACATCATCACCTTCGCCAAGGGCATCGGCAACGGCATGTCCATCGGTGGCGTCGTGGCCCGCGCCGAGATCATGAACTGCCTCGACTCCAACTCCATCTCGACCTTCGGCGGCACCCAGATCACCATGGCGGCCGGCCTCGCCAACCTCACGTACCTCCTGGAACACGACCTCCAGGGCAACGCCCGGCGCGTCGGCGGACTGCTCATCGAACGGCTGCGGGGCGTCGCCGCGCAGCTTCCGGGCGTACGGGAGGTCCGTGGGCGCGGGTTGATGATCGGCGTCGAGCTGGTGAAGCCCGGTACCGACACCGCCGACCCGGAGACCGCCGCCGCCGTGCTCGAAGCGGCCAGGGAGAAGGGGCTGCTCCTCGGTAAGGGAGGCGGCCACAACACGAGCGCGCTGCGCATCGCACCGCCGCTGTCGCTCACCGTCGCGGAGGCCGAGGAGGGCGCCGCGATCCTCGAACGAGCTCTGAGGAGCTGCGTCCAGTAACACCACAGCAGGACCACAGCAAGAAAGTCGGCCCCATGCTTACGACCACCACCTTGGAACCCGCTCTGTCCGTCCGTCAGGTCCTCGGCCTGGAACGGGTGCTCGCGGGCGAGCCCGAGGTGGTGGCCGGGGCCGGGCATCTGGACCGGGCCGTGCGCTGGGTGCATGTCGCCGAGGCCGCCGATGTCGGCGTGATGCTCAGCGGCGGCGAGATGGTGCTCACGACAGGCGTCCTGCTCGCGGGGGACGAGGAGGCCCAGGCCGAGTACATCCGGTCGCTGCACCGGGCGGAGGCCGCCGCCGTCGTTCTCGGGCTCGGCCGGGCCTTTCCCGCGCCGCCGGACGTCATGCGGCGCGCGGCCGAGCGGTGCGGGCTGCCGATGGTGGTGCTCCATCGGCCGTTCCCCTTCGCGGAGTTGACGGAGGAGGTCCAATCCCGGCTGGTACGGCGGAAGTTCGCCGCCGTGAGCCTGTCGGAAGCCGTGCGGACCGCTCTCACCGGGCTCATCACCTCCGGCGCCCCTATGCAGTTGCTGCTCGACGAGGTCGCCTCACACAGTGGCTGTCCCGTCGTCGTCACCAACCTCGCCCATCGCGTCCTCGCCACCTCGGGGGACCGGTCGTCCGTCGACGACGTGCTGCGGGACTGGGAGCGCATCTCCCGGCAGGCGGGCGGCAGCGAGGGCGATGGATGGATCCGGGCCGAGCTGGGCGGGCGCGGGGAGAGGTGGGGGCGGATCGTGCTCTGCGGATATCGCGGCGACGTCGCCACCGGGCGGCTGCTCGCCGACCGGGCCGCCGAGGCGCTCGTCCTGCACCGCATGCTCGGGGGCTCCGTGCGCACTTGGGAGGAGCAGTCCGCGCAGAGCCTGCTCACGGACCTGGTGAGCGGCGTCGTACCGGCCAGGCAACTGCTCCCGCGCGCGCGGGCCGCCGGACTGCCCGTCAACCGGCGGACCTTCGTGCCGCTCGTCGTACGGGACGGCGACCCCGCCGAACTCGACCGCGTACTACGCCTGTTGGGGCTGCCGGGGCTGGTCGCCGAGCTGGCCGACGACGCCACCGCCGTCCTGCTGAGCCTCGCCCGGGACCAGGACGCCAAGGCGCTCGCCGCCCACTTCGCGCTCCGGCTGCGTACGGAGACCGCCGGGGCCCGGACCGTCGTGGCCGCTGCCGAGGCGCTCGGCTCCTGGGACGACGTACCCACCGGACTGCGGGAGGCGCTGCACGTCGCCGCCGCTGTCGCGGACACCCCGGCGGGGCAGGATCTGCCGGTCCTGGTGTACCTGAGGGACGTACGCCTTCGCGGGCTTGTCCGGCTGCTGCGCGACGATCCGCATGTCCAGGCGTTCGCGGAGCGGGAGCTGGACGGGCTGCTGTGCGGGGTCGAGGGCGAGTCGGAGCTGCTGCCCGTGCTGCGGACCTATCTCGCCACCGGGCGCAACAAGTCACGTACCGCGCAACTGCACCATGTCTCGCGACCTGCGCTCTACCGCCGTCTGGAGGCGATAGAGGCGCGGCTCGGGCTCGATCTCGACGACTTCGAGCAGGCCGCTTCCGTGCATATCGCGCTCCTCGCGCACGACGCTCAGCAAGGCCGATGACCGCACGCTCCATTGCTCCGTCTTACCGCTTCGAAACATCAGAGGACCTGGGAAAACAGTGGTGAAACATGGGCCCAAGTCAGGGTGACACCGTGGAACGCCGAACGCCCGCAGGCGTGACACCGTGCAACTCAAACCCGATCTCCAGGCTTCCTAGGCTCGGCGTACACCGAGTGACCGGAGGTCCCGATGAGCAGGGTGATTCGCGCCGCCATCTTCCAGACTGCCTGGACGGGCGACAAGGAGTCGATGATCCAGGTCCACGAGCAGGCGGTCCGCGACGCCGCGGCGCAGGGTGCTCAAGTCATGTGTTTCCAGGAGCTGTTCTACGGACCGTACTTCTGCCAGGTCCAGGACAAGGCGTTCTACGAGTACGCCGAGCAGATCCCGAACGGCCCGATCGTCAAGCGCTTCCAGGCGCTGGCCAAGGAACTGGGCATCGTCCTCGTCCTGCCGATGTACGAGGAGGAGCAGCCGGGCGTCCTCTACAACACGGCCGCCGTGATCGACGCGGACGGCTCGTACCTCGGCAAGTACCGCAAGCACCACATCCCGCAGGTCGCCGGATTCTGGGAGAAGTTCTACTTCCGTCCGGGCAACGCGGGCTGGCCGATCTTCGACACCGCCGTGGGCAAGATCGGCGTCTACATCTGCTACGACCGGCACTTCCCGGAGGGCTGGCGTGCGCTGGGCCTCGAAGGCGCCGAGATCGTCTTCAACCCGTCGGCCACCTCGCGCGGTCTGTCCGCCTACCTGTGGCAGCTGGAGCAGCCTGCTGCGGCCGTCGCCAACGAGTACTTCGTCGGCGCGATCAACCGGGTCGGCGTCGAGGAGCTGGGCGACAACGACTTCTACGGGACCTCGTACTTCGTGGACCCGGAGGCACAGTTCGTCGGCGAGGTGGCGAGCGACAAGGAGACCGAACTCGTCGTCCGCGACCTGGACATGGACAAACTCCGCGAGGTCCGCGACCGCTGGCAGTTCTACCGCGACCGCCGCCCGGAGGCGTATGGCCCCCTGACCGCACCGTAACCAGTAGACGCCGGGTTCCCGCGCCCACCCAGGGGCGCGGGGAACTGCGCGACCAGCCACACACGACCCGCACTCTTCACACAACCAGCGGAGTTGTCATCCCATGAGCAGCCGTACCGTCATCCGCGGCGGACTCGTCATCACCGCGTCCGACGAGATCCACGCCGATGTCCTGATCGAGGACGGCCGAATCGCCGCCCTCGCCACCAGCGGAAGCGCCACCGCCGAGGCGTGGAGCGCCGAGCGGACCATAGACGCCACCGGCAAATACGTCATCCCCGGCGGCGTCGACGCGCACACCCACATGGAACTGCCGTTCGGCGGTACGGCCGCCTCGGACACCTTCGAGACCGGCACCCGGGCCGCCGCCTGGGGCGGTACGACCACGATCATCGACTTCGCCGTGCAGAGCGTCGGCCAGTCGCTGCGCGACGGACTCGACACCTGGAACGCCAAGGCCGACGGCAACTGCGCCATCGACTACGCCTTCCACATGATCGTCTCCGACGTGAACCAGGACACGCTGAAGGAGATGGACCTGCTGGTCGAGGAGGGCGTGACCTCCTTCAAGCAGTTCATGGCCTACCCGGGCGTCTTCTACAGCGACGACGGCCAGATCCTGCGCGCCATGCAGCGCTCCGCCGAGAACGGCGGCCTGATCATGATGCACGCCGAGAACGGCATCGCGATCGACGTCCTCGTCGAGCAGGCGCTGGCCCGGGGCGAGACCGACCCCCGCTACCACGGCGAGGTCCGCAAGGCCCTCCTCGAAGCGGAGGCCACGCACCGCGCGATCAAGCTCGCGCAGGTCGCCGGGGCACCCCTGTACGTCGTCCACGTCTCGGCGCAGGAGGCAGTCGCCGAGCTGACACGGGCGCGCGACGAGGGGCTCAACGTCTTCGGCGAGACCTGCCCGCAGTACCTGTTCCTGTCGACGGACAACCTGGCCGAGCCGGACTTCGAGGGCGCAAAGTACGTGTGCTCGACGCCCCTTCGGCCCAAGGACCACCAGGCCGCGCTCTGGCGGGGGCTGCGGACCAACGACCTCCAGGTCGTCTCCACGGACCACTGCCCCTTCTGCTTCGAAGGGCAGAAGGAGCTGGGCCGCGGCGACTTCTCGAAGATCCCCAACGGGCTCCCGGGCGTCGAGAACCGCATGGACCTCCTCCACCAGGCCGTCGTCGACGGGCACATCAGCCGCCGCCGCTGGATCGAGATCGCCTGCGCCACCCCGGCCCGGATGTTCGGCCTCTACCCGAAGAAGGGCACCATCGCCCCGGGCGCCGACGCCGACGTCGTCATCTACGACCCGACGGCCGAGCAGATCGTCTCCGCCGAGACGCACCACATGAACGTCGACTACTCGGCGTACGAGGGCAAGCGGATCACCGGCCGCGTCGAGACCGTCCTCTCGCGGGGCGAACTCGTCATCACCGAGCGGGAGTTCACCGGACGCGCGGGTCACGGCGTCTACACCCCCCGCTCCACCTGTCAGTACCTGATCTGAACTAGGAGCAGCGCTAATGGACTTCGGCCTCGTCCTGCAGACCGACCCGCCGGCCTCGCGTGTCATCGAGCTGATGCAGCGCGCCGAGGGCAACGGCTTCACGTACGGCTGGACCTTCGACTCCGCCGTGCTGTGGCAGGAACCGTTCGTGATCTACAGTCAGATCCTTTCCAGCACCGAGAAGTTGACGGTCGGCCCGATGGTCACCAACCCGGGCACCCGCACCTGGGAGGTCACCGCCTCCACCTTCGCCACCCTCAACGACATGTTCGGCAACCGCACGGTCTGCGGCATCGGCCGCGGCGACTCCGCGATGCGCGTCGCCGGCCGCTCGCCCAACACGCTGGCCCGGATCAGCGGCGCGATGAAGGTCATCCGCTCGCTCGGCCGCGGCGACGAGGCCGACCTCGGCGGTACGGTGATCAAGTTCCCGTGGGTCAAGCCGGGCGCCGAACTCCCCGTCTGGATGGCCGCGTACGGCCCCAAGGCGCTCAAGATGACCGGCGAGGAGGCCGACGGGTTCATCCTCCAGCTCGCCGACCTCTACCTCACCGAGTACATGGTGAAGACGGTCAAGGACGCCGCCGTCGCCGCCGGACGTGACCCGTCCGAGGTGAAGATCTGCGTCGCCGCCCCCGCGTACATCACCGAGGACGACTCGCCCGAGGCGCTCGCCCACGCCCGCGAACAGTGCCGCTGGTTCGGCGGGATGGTCGGCAACCACGTCGCCGACCTGGTGTCGAAGTACGGCGAACACTCCGCCGCCGTACCCGAGGAACTCACCGATTACATCAAGGCCCGTGAGGGGTACGACTACTCCCATCACGGCCGCGCCGACAACCCCGACACCCAGTTCGTGCCCGACGAGATCGTCGACCGGTTCTGCATCATCGGCACCCCTGAGATGCACATCGAGAAGCTCAACAAGCTGCGTGAACTGGGCGTCGACCAGTTCGCCGTCTACGACATGCACGACGCCCAGGAAACCGTCATCGACGCCTACGGATCAACGGTGATCCCGGCCGTCAACGCCTGACGTACGCGTGTTATCCGGCTTCGCCTCGCGTCGTCTGCGCCGGTTCCTCCAGCCGACCTGCTTTTCTGCTGGGGGTCCGGGGGTTATCCCCCGGGAAATGCAGCGTCGTCCCCACCATCTCCCTCTCCCCGGCGTTCAGGTTGCCGGGGAGGGGGTCAGGACACCCCCGGGTGTTCTGTGCGCGTCCCCCAACGCGCCACCCGCACGGCCTTTCCCGACCCACCTCATTGATTGGCCTGCCCATGACCGACACCGCTCCCACGGCAATACCGCCGTCCGCCCAACTCACCCTCCCCGACGGCCGGGTGGAGATCTCCCCCGACGCGCCCGCACCCAGCGGGCCGTACGCCAACGAGGACCTGCTGCCGGTTCCGATCGAGAAGCGCACCTGGACCACGTACAACTTCTCGGCGCTCTGGGTGGGCATGGCCCACAACACGGCCTCCTGGACCCTCGCTTCGGGTCTGATCGCCGTGGGCATGGACTGGAAGCAGGCCGTGCTCACGATCGCCCTGGCGAACGTGATCGTACTGATCCCGATGCTGCTCACCGGACACGCCGGGCCCAAGTACGGCATCCCCTTCCCCGTCTTCGCCCGCGCCTCTTTCGGCATCCGCGGCGCCAACCTCCCCGCTGTCGTACGGGCGTTGGTGGCCTGCGGCTGGTTCGGCATCCAGACCTGGATCGGCGGCGAGGCGATCTACTTCCTCGCCGGCAAGCTCATCGGCAACGGCTGGAGCGACGCCGGCAAGATCGGCGGCTACGCCTGGACGATGTGGCTGTCCTTCGCCATCTTCTGGGCGATCCAGGTAGCGATCATCTACCGGGGCATGGAGACGATCCGCCGCTTCGAGAACTGGGCCGCGCCCTTCGTCCTCGTCGGCGCCGGCGTGATGCTGTGGTGGATGGCCGACAAGGCCGGCGGCTTCGGCCCGCTGCTCGACCAGCCCTCCAAGCTGGGCTACGGCGCGGACTTCTGGAAGATCTTCGCGCCCGCCCTCATGGGCATGATCGGCTTCTGGTCCACGCTGTCGCTGAACATCCCGGACTTCACCCGGTACGGGAAGAGCCAGAAGGCCCAGACCTGGGGGCAGGCGCTCGGTCTGCCGACCACGATGACGCTCTTCGCGTTCCTGTCCGTCATGGTCACCTCGGGCTCGCAGGCCGTGTACGGCGAGGCCATCTGGGACCCGGTACAGCTCGCCGCCAAGACCGACAACGTCTTCGGGCTGCTGTTCGCCCTGGTCACCGTGCTGGTGGCGACCCTGTCCGTGAACGTCGCGGCCAACCTGGTCTCCCCGGCCTTCGACTTCTCCAACATCGCGCCCCGCAAGATAAGTTTCCGGGCCGGCGCGCTCGCCACCTGCGTACTCGGCGTGCTGATCTTCCCGTGGAAGCTGTACTCCGACCCGCAGGGCTACATCTTCACCTGGCTCGGTCTGGTCGGCGGGCTGCTCGGCACGGTCGCCGGCATCCTCATCGCCGACTACTGGATCCTGCGCCGCGGCAAGCTCGACCTCGCCGACCTGTACAAGGCCGGCGGACGCTACTGGTACGAGAACGGCTGGAACTGGCGCGCGGTCGTCGCGTTCCTGGTCGGCGGTGTGCTGGCGATCGGCGGCGCCAACTTCGCCCCGCTGATCGACGGGCGGCCCATCCCGGCGCTGTCCTCACTGGCGAACTACGGCTGGGCCGTGGGTCTGGGCACGTCGATGGTGCTCTACCTGGTGCTGATGGTGGCGACCGGGAAGGGCAAGACGGAGGTCTGACCCTGTGAAGTGACGTGCGAGGGCGGCCGGTTCTACCGGCCGCCCTCCAGCGCTGCCACCGCGTCCCGGGCGGCCTTGATGGCGCCCTTGTTGATCACATCCGTGCTGGGCGCCTTCTTCGACTCGAAGTCGCTGCCGTTGTACGTGATCACCACCAGCGCGTTCGACGCGCGGACCAGCACCACGCCCTCGCGGGTCTGCTGCTTGTCCTCGGTGGTGAGGTTCACGACGGAGTAGGCGGCGTCACCGAGACCCGGCACGACCCCGCCGCCGCTCTTCTCCGTCATCCGGTCCTTGTACGTCTTCTCCGCCGCCGCGTCCGTGTCGGACAGCTCGAACGACACGTCGAGCCAGCGGTAGTCGTACCCCTTGAGCGCGTTCCAGGAGCAGGTGCGGCGCGCCTCCGTGTCCGTCGACGGGATCTCCTTGCCGGCCGCCTTGGCGCCCGGGACAAGGGACTTGATGGTGCCCGGGGGCACGGCCGAGCAGGGTGCGGGCGCGGCGGTGAAGGTCTTCGAGGCCGCCGAGGTCGAGGGCGCGGTGGGCGTCGAGGACGCGCCCTTGGCGGCCGCCTCGGGTTCGTCGGCGGTCGGCGACGCGGCGAGCGGACCCGAGGACAACGCCCAGCCGGCGGTGGCGAGCACGGCGACCGGCGCCAGGCGGGTGACGAGCGCGAGCGGCAGAGGAAGGCTCAAGGCGCACTTCTCGTGGGGGACGGTGCGGAGGGGGGTCCGCACTCCGGACGGGACGCCAGTGTCACATGACTGCCTGTGGGGCGGAAGTAAGAACTCGCTCCGTGGCTGTGCGATGACTGTCCTTCATGATCGGCCGCCCGGACTGTCCGTCAGAATGCGCAAATCGGCGTCGACAGTGCGCAATTCACTATCAATCACTATCAATGCGATCAATCTTTCCGAATGCCTCAAAGGTGACTGGCGCTCTGTGCCCGGTGGGGGGTACGTACGATCATCGGATCGTGTGCCGTAGTGAAGGAGTCGCCCGTGTTCACCACCCGACCCACGCTCCAGGGCACCTTCGGGATGGTGTCCTCCACACACTGGCTGGCCTCGCAGTCGGCGATGGCTGTCCTGGAGGACGGCGGCAACGCGTACGACGCCGCCGTCGCCGCGGGCTTCGTCCTGCATGTCGTCGAACCGCACCTCAACGGGCCCGGCGGCGAGGTGCCGATCATCCTCGCCCCGGCCGGCGGTGAGGTGCGGGTGCTGTGCGGGCAGGGCGTGGCGCCCGCCGGGGCCACGATCGCGCACTACAGGGGGCTCGGCCTCGACCTCGTCCCCGGCACCGGGCCCCTCGCCGCCGCCGTGCCCGGTGCCTTCGACGCCTGGATGCTCCTGCTCCGCGACCACGGCACCAAGCCGCTCGCCGACGTCCTCGAGTACGCCATCGGGTACGCCGAGGACGGGCACGCGCCCGTGGAGAACATCGGCGCGACCGTCGAGACCGTACGGGAACTGTTCGAGACGGAGTGGACCTCGTCCGCGGAGGTGTACCTGCCCGGCGGACAGCCGCCCCGGCCCGGCGAGCTGTTCCGCAATCCCGCCCTGGCCGCCACCTGGAAGCGCCTGCTCGCCGAGGTCGCCGGGGCGGGGGACCGTATCGCCCAGATCGAGGCGGCACGGGAGGTGTGGCGCACCGGCTTCATCGCCGAGGCGCTCGTACGGCAGTCCGCGCGGCCCACCATGGACACCAGCGGCGAGCGTCACACCGGCACCCTGACCGCCGGCGACCTCGCCTCCTGGTCCGCGACCTACGAGGCCCCGGCGACGTACGACTGGCAGGGCTGGACCCTCTGCAAGGCCGGTCCCTGGAGCCAGGGCCCCGCCTTCCTCCAGCAGCTCGCGCTCCTCCCGCCGGAGCTGCCCGAGTACGGGTCCGCCGACTACGTCCACCTGCTGATCGAGGGCTGCAAGCTCGCCATGGCGGACCGGGAGGCCTGGTACGGGGACGCGTCCGGCGGGGCCGACGTGCCGCTCGACGAGCTGCTGTCCGACCACTACAACGCCGCCCGGCGGGCCCTTGTCGGCGGCAAGGCCTCGTACGAGCTGCGGCCCGGCAGCCCGGACGGACGCAGCCCGCAGCTGTGCGCACGCGCGCGCGTGGTGGCCACGGACGAGCCAGGGTTCAGCGCTCTGGGGGCCGGGGAGCCGACGGTCGGGGCCGGGGGCGCGGTCGGCGGGGTGCCGGGTGTCGGGGAGCCCACCGTGGCCGTGCCTCCGGCCTCGCCCGTGCCGGGTGAACCTGATGTCGCCGCCGACGGCCGTACCCGGGGCGACACCTGCCATCTCGACGTCGTCGACCGCTGGGGCAACATGGTCGCGGCCACGCCCAGCGGCGGCTGGCTCCAGTCCAACCCCGTCGTGCCCGAGCTGGGCTTCCCGCTCGGCACCCGGCTCCAGATGACCTGGCTGGAGGAGGGCCTGCCGGGCTCTCTCGCTCCCGGCCGCCGGCCCCGGACCACCCTCACGCCCTCGGTCGCGCTGCGCGACGGGGTGCCTGTGCTGGCGTTCGGTACGCCCGGTGGGGACCAGCAGGACCAGTGGCAGCTGCACTTCTTCCTCGCCGTCGCCCTGCGCCCGAGGGTGCGCGGGAGCCTGGACCTCCAGGGTGCGATCGACGCCCCGAACTGGCACAACGACAGCTTCCCGAGTTCCTTCTACCCGCGCGGGACGCGCCCCGGGAGCGTCACCGTGGAGGCTCGGATGCCGGGCGGGGTGGTCGAGGAGCTGCGTCGGCGGGGGCACGACGTGACGGTCGGCGGCGGCTGGTCCGAGGGCCGGCTGTGCGCGGTCGCCCGGGACCCGGAGACGGGAGTCCTGTCGGCGGCGGCCAATCCCCGGGGAATGCAGGGGTACGCCGTGGGACGCTGATGTCCGAATCCCGGTGTTCAGGGCGATTCCACCCCATGTCCACCGGCCGGGCGGGGATTGTCAGTGGCGCATGCTCTCATGGAGGCATGATCGGAGACACCGAAACCATCGAAGAGTTTCTCGCACGGCACGCGTCCGACGTCGAGGAAGCGGTCCGCCAGGCGGCGGCCACCGAGATAATGCCGCGCTTCCGTCAACTCGCCGCCCACGAGGTCGACCAGAAGAGCGGCCCGCACGACCTGGTGACGGACGCCGACCGCAAGGCCGAGCTGTATCTCACCGAGGTGCTGCCCAAGCTGCTGCCCGGCTCCGTCGTGGTCGGCGAGGAGGCGGTGCACGCCAACCCCGCCTCGTACGAGGCGATACAGGGCGACGCACCGGTCTGGATCGTCGACCCCGTGGACGGCACCCGCCAGTTCGTCCACGGCGACCCCGGCTTCTGCACCCTCGTCGCGCTCGCCCACCGCGGCGTCGTCCGCGCGTCCTGGACATTCGCCCCGGCCCGCGACCAGCTCGCCACGGCGATCCGCGGACAGGGCGCCCTCCTCGACGGCACACCCCTGCTCGCGGGCGCGCCCGAGCCCGGCCGTGACCTCCAGGTGGCCACCTCCCACCCGGACTACACGACGGACGAAGAGAAGCGCGCCCTGTTGGGCCTGTGGACGGACGGCGTGCAGCCGCGCGCGTGCGGCTCGGCGGGCCTGGAGTATCTGGCCATCGCCCGGGGCGAGTTGGACGCCACGGCGTTCTCCTGGGAGGCCGCCTGGGACCACGCCGCGGGCATCCTCCTCGTCGAGGAGGCGGGCGGCGCCCATCTGACCCGCGCGGGCGAACCGTTCCGCATAACCGGCGGCAACGTCCTGCCGTTCACCGCGGCGCGGGACGCGGCCACGGCTGGCCGGGTGGTGGAACTTCTGTCGGGCGGAGCCTGATCTGCGGGCGGGCCGAGCTGAACCGCAGGGTGATGACCTCGAACTCGGCGACGGTGCCGACCACCGGCCAGTCGCCGGGGTCGAAGGGCAGCCAGGCGATGTCCACGAAGGCGTCGACCGGCAGGTTGACGTCGACGAACAGACCCGTCCGGCCCGGCCCCCACGGCAGCGCGCACACCATGCCCGTGAGCAGGGAGCCCTCCGGCAGCGGGCCCGTGGTGTAGCGGCTCAGGTGCCGGTGCCGCAGGGCCGTGGACCACGCCCGCTCGAACTCCGAATCCGTCACGTCCACCGCCTCCGGCGGCACCTCCACGGCGCCCTCGGTGAACGCCCCGTACACGGTCTGGTAGAGCTGGACGCCCAGGCGCCCGAACCGCTCGCGCACCAGCGCCAGTTGGGCCTGGGCGGCGGCCATCGAGGCACCGCCCGAGGTGGTGCCGTCGGCGTTCTGCAGGGGCTCGCAGGAGCGCGGGATCGCCAGCCCCGCCTCGAACACCGCCTGCCGCAGCACCCAGCCGTCGTCCTCGACCTCGAACCAGTACCAGGCGGTGTCGTCGGCGTCCTCGCCGGGCGATTGGATGCGGAAACGGCGCGTCATCCGGCCGAGGTTACCCGCGCCGGGCAGTGTCGGTGTCCCGGCATATCCTGATCTCAACAGGCCGTCGGCTGACGAAGGAGTCCGAAGGTGCCGTCGATGCTCGATGCGGTCGTGGTGGGGGCGGGGCCCAACGGGCTGACGGCTGCCGTGGAGCTGGCCCGGCGCGGCTTCTCCGTGGCCGTCTTCGAGGCACGCGACACCGTCGGCGGCGGCGCCCGCACCGAGGAGCTGACCCTGCCCGGCTTCCGGCACGACCCGTGCTCGGCGGCGCACCCGCTCGGCGTCAACTCCCCGGCGTTCAGGGCGATGCCGCTGGCCAGGTACGGGCTGGAGTGGCTGCACGCAGACCTGCCCATGGCCCACCCCTTCCCGGACGGCACGGCGGCGGTGCTGTCCCGTTCCGTGGCCGAGACGGCGGCCTCCTTCGGGCCGCGTGACGCGGGCGCGTACCGCAGGCTGGTCGAGCCGTTCCTCAGCAGGTGGGACACCCTGGCCCACGACTTCATGTCCCTGCCCCTGACCTCGCTGCCCCGCGACCCGGTCACCCTCGCCCGCTTCGGCCTGGCCGGGCTGCCGCCCTCGACCTGGCTGATGCGCCGCTTCCGCGACGAGCGGGCGAAAGCCCTGTTCGCAGGCCTCGTCGGCCATGTCATGGCGCCCCTCAACGGGGTCGCCACCGGCGCCGTGGGCCTGGTCTTCGCCCTCGCGGCACACGCCCGCGGCTGGCCGGTCGCCCGAGGCGGATCCCAGGCGATCTCCGACGCGCTCACCGCGTATCTGACCGACCTCGGCGGCACCGTCCACACCGACTACGAGGTCAAGCGGCTGGACGACCTTCCACCCGCACGTGCGTACGTCTTCGACACCTCACCCACCGCACTGGCCCGGATCGCGGGCTTCGGCGGCTACTACGCGGGCTACCGCTACGGCGCGGGCGTCTTCAAAATCGACTACGCCCTGGACGGCCCGGTGCCCTGGACGGCGAAGGAGGCCCGCACGGCGACCACCGTCCAGATCGGGGCGACCAGCGCCGAGATCGACACCGCCCTGCGCGCCGCCTCCCGCGAGAACCGGGCCCCCGACACCCCGTTCCTGATCACCGTGCAGCCGAGCGTCGCCGACCCCTCCCGGGCACCCCAGGGCAAACAGGTCTTCTGGGCCTACGGCCACGTCCCGAACGGCTGGACGGGCGACCTCACCGACGCCATCGAACGCCAGCTGGAGCGCTTCGCCCCCGGCTTCCGCGACCGCGTCCTCGCCCGCGCCACCGCAGGGCCGCCCCAACTCGCGGCCCGCAACGCCAACTACGTCGGCGGCGACATCGGCTCCGGCGCGGCCAGCGGCCTCCAGCTGATGCTGCGCCCCAGGCTCTCGCTCTTCCCGTACGCCACCCCGCACCCGGCCGTCTTCATCTGCTCGTCGGCCACCCCGCCGGGCCCGGGCGTGCACGGCATGTCGGGACACAACGCGGCGAAGGCCGTCTGGAGAAGGCTGAGACAGTCATGACCGCCATCACGCTCGTCAAGGGCGACATCACCCGACAGAGTGCCGACGCGATCGTCAACGCGGCGAACTCGTCACTCCTGGGCGGGGGAGGAGTCGACGGAGCGATCCACCGCAGAGGCGGCCCCGAGATCCTCGCCGCCTGCCGGGCCCTGCGCGCCTCGCAGTACGGCAAGGGCCTGGCCACCGGCAAGGCCGTCGCCACGACTGCCGGTGAACTGGACGCACGCTGGGTGATCCACACGGTAGGACCTGTGTTCGGCGGTGCGTCGGAGGACCGCTCGGACCAACTGGCCTCCTGCTACCGGGAGTCCCTGCGCGTCGCCGACGAACTGGGCGTCCGGACGGTCGCGTTTCCCGCCATCTCCACGGGCGTCTACCGCTGGCCGATGGAGGACGCGGCGCGCATCGCGGTGACGGCGGTACGGGAGGCGGAGACCGCCGTGGAGGAGGTGCGGTTCGTGCTGTTCGACGAGGGGGCGTACGAGGCTTTCGCGGCGCAACTCCGGTGAGATGAAAGGGGGTTCATGTCCCCTTTCCTGATGTCAGGAGTCCGTGAGGTCCCGGGAGACGTCCATGAGGCGTCGCGTGGTCGACTTGTCGAGGTCGATCGGCAGACGCTGTTCGAAGTCCCCGGGCTTCGGCCAGTACATCGCCGAGGGCCAGTCCTCGCGCAGACAGGCCTCGACGACGTTGTGGGCGCTCTTCTCGACGGAATCGAAGAAGAAGGGGCCCACGACCTTGGACATCGCCCGCATGTACCACGGTGACAGCCGCAGGATGTCGGTCTTCACGGCGCCCGCGTTCACCACCCCGGCGCGCAGCCCCGGTTCGGCCCGGGTGAGGTGGGCGGCGTAGTGGTGGTTGGCGAGTTGGATCGCCTCCCTGTCGTGCCGGAAACTGAACTGCTCGAACGCGGGGAACCTTTCGAACTCCGCCGGTGTGGACGGCGGGATGCTCGCCGTCATCATGACGACACGGGCGTGTTCGGCGCGGCGCAGCGCCGGCAGCAGGAGTTGCGTGAGGTGGTAGCGGCTCAGGTAGTTGACCGAGAAGAACGGGTGGAGTCCGTCCGCCGTGCGCAGTTCCTTGAAGGTGAGGACGCCGGTCGAGTGCAGGAGTGCGTCGAGACGGTCGTGCTCGGCGAGGACCCGTCGGGCGGCGTCCCGGACACCGTCGTGCGTCGACAGCTCGACGGAGTGGAACGACGCCCGGTCGGCCGCGTCACCGAAGGACGCGAGCGCCTCCTCGCCCTTGCGCCGGTCGCGGCCGAGGAGGACGACACGGTGACCACGGGCGAGGAACTCACGCGCCGCGCGGAGCCCGATTCCGCTGTTGCCGCCGCTGACGAGGATGGTGCGCATGGGGTTCCTTCGATGGCTGAGGTGCTGAAGTGGCCGGGATCGTGCGTGGGGCGTCACCGCTTCAGCGCCGCCGCGACCGTGTCGGCGATCGGTGTCGTCCGGCGCCCGATCAACCGCGCCAACTCCCCGCTCGTACCCGCGAGTTCACCGCCGGCGAAGGACGCGTCCGCGCCCGCCAGGATCGACGCGTACAACTCGGGCATCCCCGCGCCGACCAGCAGGTCGGTGTACGCCTCGGCGGTGACCGGCGTGTAGACGATCTCCCTGCCGGTCTGGCGGCCCAACTCGGCCGTGAACTCGGGGAAGTTCCAGGCGGTGTCCCCGCCCAGCTCGTACGTCCGGTTCTCGTGGCCCTCGCCGGTGAGCACCGCGACGGCGCCGGCCGCGTAGTCGGCGCGGGTCGCGGAGGCGATGCGGCCGTCACCGGCGGCGCGTACCAGGACACCCTGTTCCACCACCGTCGCCAGCCCGTCGACGAAGATCTCGCTGTACCAGTTGTTGCGCAGCAGGACGTATGGCAGACCGGACTCCACCAGCACCTTCTCCGTACGGCGATGCGCCTCGGCGAGCGGTGTCTCGTGGCCGCCGGCCGCACTGGTGTACGCGAGCAGCGCGACCCCGGCGGACCCGGCGGCGTCGATCACGGCCCGGTGCTGGGCCACGCGGTCCGCGGTCATCTCGCTGCTGGATATCAGCAGCACCTTGTCACCGGCGGTGAAGACGCCCTCGAAGCTCTCGGGAACGTTGTAGTCGGCGATCACGGTCCGCACCTCGAGGGCCTCGAAACGGGCGCCCTTCTCCGCGCTGCGGACCACGGCGGTGATCCGGTCGGCGGGGACCTTCTCCAGCAGGCCCTCGACGACCAGACGGCCGAGATTCCCGGTGGCTCCGGTGACGACAATGCTCATGGTGCGGACAACTCCTCGTGATCGGCTCTGTCGCCAACCCTAGGAGCTGTGGTCACTCTGCGTGAGTACGTACTTTGAAGTACGGTACTGACATGGCTGTTAGCACCACAGCGGGCGGCACGACGGCGGTCGGCCCCAAGGTCCTGTGCCCGCAGCGCCTGACCATGGAGCACGTCACCAGCCGCTGGGGCGTCCTCGTGCTCATCCGCCTCCTGGAGCGCCCGCACCGCTTCGCCGAACTGCGCCGCGCCATCAACTCCACCGAGTCCGTCGGCCCGGTGACCGAGAAGATGCTCGCGCAGACCCTGCAGAACCTGGAGCGCGACGGCCTGGTCAACCGTGACGTCAAGCCGGTGATCCCGCCCCATGTCGACTACTCCCTCACGGAGTTGGGCCATGAGGCCGCCGAACAGGTCCGCGCCCTGGCGCTCTGGACCAACGAGCGGCTGAGTCAGGTGGAGCGCGCGCGGGAGAGCTACGACGCGGCGAAGGGCCGCGCCTGAGCGGCCCGTCGGGATAGCGGCCCGCCGGGGGAGTTACCCGGCGCTTCCGGTCTCGGCGTCGCCGTCGGTGTCGCTGAGGCCCAGCCGCAGATGCTCCACGTGGTAGACCGCCTGGTCGAGCAGCTCGGCGACATGGTGGTCGTGCAGCGCGTACACGACCGAACGGCCGCGCCGCTCTCCCACGACCAGGCCCAGGTTGCGCAGCAGCCGCAACTGGTGCGAGCACGCCGACTGCTCCATGCCCACCTCGGCCGCCAACTCCGTCGCCGGGAGCGGACCTTCGCGCAGTCGCGCCAGGATCAGCAGGCGGGAGGGTGTCGACAGGGCCTGGAGCGTGGTGGCCACCTTCGCGACATTGTCCGCGTCGAGGCGTACGCGCTCGGCGGCGTCCTGCGCGGTGACGACGGCTCCATGACCCATGGCCGTATCTTACTCATCGCACATGAACGAATGAATGAGTGTTCATGTGTTCCTGTATGGTGCTTCCCGTGTCTGCCACTCTCACCTCGTCTCAGGTCGTCCCGTCGTCCGGCGTACCTGGCGCACCCCGCCGCCGCACCCGGGTCCTCGCGCTCCCCGAGGCCCGCTGGGCCACAGCGGCCACGGCACTGTTCCTGCTCGCACTGCCCCTGCAGTTGGCCGGCGCGCCCGCCTGGACCTGGGGAGCGCTCTACGCGCTCGCGTACGCCACCGGCGGCTGGGAGCCCGGCTGGGAAGGCCTGAAGGCGCTACGGGAACGGACCCTCGACGTCGACCTGCTGATGATCGTCGCCGCCCTCGGCGCCGCGGCGATCGGCCAGGTGATGGACGGCGCCCTGCTGATCGTCATCTTCGCGACCTCCGGCGCCCTGGAGGCCCTCGCCACCGCCCGCACCGCCGACTCGGTACGCGGCCTCCTCGACCTGGCCCCCGCCACAGCGACTCGGCTGAACCCCGACGGCCACGAACTGACCCTCCCCGTCGACGAGTTGACCGTCGGCGACACCATCCTCGTACGCCCCGGAGAACGCGTCGGGGTCGATGGCCGCGTACTGGACGGCGCGAGCGAGGTCGACCAGGCGACGATCACCGGCGAACCGCTGCCCGCTCCGAAGGAGCCGGGCGACGAGGTCTTCGCGGGTACCCTCAACGGCACCGGCGCCCTGCGCGTACGGGTCGAGCGCGACGCCTCCGACTCGGTGATCGCCCGGATCGTACGCCTGGTCGAGGAGGCGTCCGAGACCAAGGCTCCCACCCAGCTGTTCATCGAGAAGGTCGAGCAGCGCTACTCGCTGGGCATGGTCGCCGCGACCCTCGCCGTGTTCGCCGTACCGCTCGCCTTCGGTACGGACCTCACCGACGCCCTGCTGCGCGCCATGACCTTCATGATCGTGGCCTCGCCCTGCGCGGTCGTGCTCGCCACCATGCCGCCGCTGCTCTCGGCGATCGCCAACGCCGGGCGGCACGGCGTCCTGGTCAAGTCGGCGGTGGTGATGGAACGTCTCGGACAGGTCGACGCCGTCGCCCTCGACAAGACCGGCACCCTCACCGAGGGCACGCCGAGGCTGACGGACGTACGGCCGCTGCCCGGATCCGACCTCGACGAGGACGACCTGCTGGCGCTCGCGGCGGCTGCCGAGCACCCGAGTGAGCACCCACTGGCCCGGGCCGTGGTGGAGGCGGCGCGGGAGCGGGGGCTCGTGCTGTCCGTGGCGGAGGACTTCGACTCGACGCCGGGAGTGGGCGTGACGGCTGCCGTGGACGGGTGTGTGGTCGCGGTGGGGGCGCCAGGCCGGCTGCTGGACTGTGCCGGGGTGCCGGACGGTTCGGCAACTCGGCTGCTGGTCAAGGAGGTTGAGGAGGTCGAGGCGTCCGGTCGTACGGCCGTCCTCGTCGTCGCCGACAACGTGCCGGTCGGAGTCCTCGGTCTCGCCGACCGGCTCCGTCCCGGTGCCGCCGCCACCGTCACCTCGCTCACCGAACTCACCGGCACCGCACCCGTGTTGCTGACCGGCGACAACCCGCGTGCCGCCGCTCGACTGGCCGCCGAGGTCGGGATCGAGGACGTACGGGCCGGACTGCTTCCCCAGCAGAAGCTGGGCGCAGTACGGGAGTTGGAGGCGGCCGGGCGCAGGGTCATGGTTGTCGGGGACGGTGTCAACGACGCACCGGCACTGGCCGCCGCCCACACCGGCGTGGCCATGGGGCGGGCGGGCTCCGACCTCGCGCTGGAGACCGCGGACGCGGTGATCGTGCGTGACGACCTCACCACCGTGCCCGCCGTGATCGCGCTCTCCCGGCACGCCGGACGGCTGGTCGTGCAGAATCTGGTCATCGCGGGAGTGTTCATCGCGGGCCTCGTCGCCTGGGACCTGATCGGCACGCTGCCGCTTCCGCTCGGCGTCGCGGGTCACGAGGGCTCGACCGTCCTGGTCGGCCTCAACGGGTTGCGGCTGCTGCGGGAGGCTGCGTGGCGGGACGCGGTGAAACGGGGAAGGTGATCCGGAGGGTCCCAGCACACGCCACCTTGATGTCGGATTTCCGCCAGCCCCGCCCCGGCCCATCGCCGATGCTGGACGTATGCGGAACGCGATGCACACCGACACCGAGCACTGTGTACGTGCTGTCCGGTCCAAGGACGCGCGGTTCGACGGCTGGTTCTTCACGGCGGTCCTGACCACCCGGATCTACTGTCGGCCCAGCTGCCCGGTCGTGCCGCCCAAGCCCGAGAACATGACCTTCTACCCGAGCGCGGCGGCCTGCCAGCAGGCGGGCTTCCGGGCCTGCAAGCGGTGCCGCCCGGACACCAGCCCCGGCTCACCGGAGTGGAACCAGCGGGCCGATCTCGTGGCCCGCGCGATGCGGCTGATCGGCGACGGCATCGTGGACCGCGAGGGCGTTCCGGGCCTCGCCGCCCGCCTCGGCTACAGCACCCGCCAGATCGAACGGCAGCTGCTCGCCGAACTGGGCGCCGGCCCGCTCGCCCTCGCCCGCGCCCAGCGCGCCCAGACCGCGCGGCTCCTCGTCGAGACGACCGCGCTGCCCATGGCGGAGATCGCCTTCGCGGCGGGCTTCGCCTCGATCCGCACCTTCAACGACACCGTCCGCGAGGTCTTCGCCCTCTCCCCGAGCGAACTCCGCGCCCGCCTCCCGAAGACACGCACACAGTCGGGCGGTGGGGGTACGGCCGTCAGCGCACCGGGCGCGCTCAACCTCCGCCTCCCCTTCCGTGCCCCGCTCAACCCCGACAACCTCTTCGGCCACCTCGCCGCGACCGCCGTACCCGGCGTGGAGGAGTGGCGTGACGGCGCCTACCGCCGGACCCTGCGCCTCCCGTACGGACACGGCATCGCCGCCCTCACCCCGAAGTCCGACCACATCGCGTGCCGCCTCACCCTCAGCGACCTGCGCGACCTGCCCGTCGCCATCAGCCGCTGCCGCCGGATGCTCGACCTGGACGCCGATCCGGTCGCGGTCGACGAGCAGTTGCGTACGGATCCGGTGCTGGCCCCACTCGTCGCGAAGGCCCCGGGGCGACGTGTCCCGCGTACGGTCGACGAGGCGGAGTTCGCCGTACGGGCGGTGCTCGGCCAGCAGGTCTCCACGGCCGCCGCCCGTACCCACGCGGCCCGTCTCGTCATGGCGTACGGCGACCCGGTCGACGATCCGGAGGGCGGCCTCACCCACCTCTTCCCGACCCCGTGGGCCCTGGCCGCCCTCGACCCCGAGTCCCTGGCCATGCCCCGCACCCGCCGGGCGACCTTCACGACACTCGTCGCCCAACTCGCCGACGGGACCCTCCACCTGGGCGTCGAGAGCGACTGGCCGGAAGCCCGAGCCAGGCTCCTCGCCCTCCCCGGCTTCGGCCCCTGGACGGTCGACGTCATCGCGATGCGTGCCCTCGGCGACCCCGACGCGTTCCTCCCCACGGACCTCGGAATCAGGCGCGCGGCCCAGGAGTTGGGCCTGCCGTCGACACCCGCCGCACTGACGGCACGCGCGGCGGCCTGGCGGCCGTGGCGGGCGTACGCGGTCCAGTACCTGTGGGCGACGGACAGCCACCCCATCAACTTTCTACCGGTATAACGACGTTGAGGAACCCCAGGGAATCCCCATGAACATGAAGCAGCACACAGTCATCGACAGCCCGTACGGCCCCCTCACCCTCGTCGCCGACGACGGAGTCCTCAGCGGTCTCTACATGGCCGACCAGCGCCACCGCCCGCCCGAGGAGAACTTCGGCGCCCGCGACGACACCCCCTTCGGGGAGACGATCGACCAGCTGAAGGCCTATTTCGAGGGCGAGTTGAAGGAGTTCACTCTGCGACTCCAGCTGTCGGGAACGGAGTTCCAGCGCAGCGTGTGGGAGCAGCTGTGCCGTATCCCGTACGGCGAGACCCGCTCGTACGGCGAACTCGCCGACGCCCTCGGCAATCCGAAGGCCTCCCGCGCCGTGGGCCTCGCCAACGGCAAGAACCCCGTCGGCATCATCGTCCCCTGCCACCGGGTGGTCGGCGCGGACGGCGGTCTCACCGGGTACGGGGGCGGGCTGGACCGCAAGCAGCGGCTGCTGGACTTCGAACGGGGTTCGGCACTCTTCTGATCTCTCCACTGGTGAAGATCTGCGGCCCCGAGGAGTTGGACGTCCTTATGACCAACGAGGGGGCGGACAGCGTGACTTGTGCGGCTCTGGAGGAGGCGGGCGTGCTGGTGGTGCGCCCGTGCGGGGCACTCCGGCCCCGTGTGCCTAGACTGCCGACTCCCGCAGCTCACGCAGCAGTTGGGGCAGGGCCGTGCCGATCGGCTCCCGTACGATTTCGTCGGCTCGGTCGTCGTACGGGGTCGGCTCGGCGTTGACGATGACGAGCCGGGCGCCGTGGTCGGCGGCCACACCGGCGAGCCCGGCGGCGGGCTGGACCTGGAGGCTCGTCCCGACGGCGATGAACACCTGGCAGGCCTTGGTGATGGCGAGGGCGTCACCGAGGACGACCGGGTCGAGTCGCTGACCGAACATGACGGTCGCCGACTTGAGGATCCCGCCGCAGGTGAGACAGGCGGGGTCGTCCTCCCCGGCGTCGACCCGGGCGAGGGCGTCCTCCATCGGCCCGCGCGCTTGACACTCGGTGCACACGAACTCCCGTGCGATGCCGTGCAGTTCGAGCACCTTGCGGGCCGGCAACCCGGCGAGCTGGTGCAGCCCGTCGACGTTCTGCGTGATCACCCGCACGGGCACCCCGGCCCGCTCCAGCTCGGCCACGGCCAGGTGCGCGGCATTGGGCTCGGCCCGAAGGGTCCGGTTCTGGCGCCGCATCTGCCAGGAACGGCGCCGGATCTCGGGATCGCCCATGTAGTACTCGTACGTCACGAGCTTCTCGGCCTCGGGATCGCGCCGCCACAGGCCGTTGGGGCCGCGATAGTCGGGGATGCCGGAGTCGGTCGAGATTCCGGCGCCGCTGAGGACGGCGACGAGGGGCTTGGTCATGGTGCCGAGGGTAGGTCGCGGGGGTCGGGGCGGCGACCGGTTAACGGCCCGAGGCTTGCTTGTCGGGAGCGTGACCGTGCCGCCGTACTCATGTACGAACACCCGCCCGGTGTTAATGTCCGCCCATGGCAGCCAAGGTCTCCGTATCCCTCGATGCCGAACTCGTCGTCGAAGTCATGGTGCTCGCGGGCGTCGGGAACCCGCAGGACGCCGTTGAACTCGTCGTGCGGGACTACATCGCGCGCGGTCATCGGACGGAGGCCCGGGTCGCCGAGCGCGACGACGCGAGGCGGGCCGCCGACGATGTGAAGCCGCCGGACGTTCAGGGCTGAACCCCGGCCCGGGTGCTGGTCAGCCCACCCGGTCCCCGTTCTCCAGCTCCACCGTTCCCGTGCCCTCCGCCAGCACGTCGAGGGCGTGCAGCACCCGTCGTCCCAGGGAACCCAGGAGGTACTCGCCGAGATCCTCGCGGGCCACCAGCTGCCAGGACAGCAGTTCCTCCTCCTGGAGTCTGATCGACTTGAGGGTCTCCTCGTCGAGGACGCCACCGTCGTACAGATAGGCGACCAGCGGCATGTGGCCCGCGATGTGGACCCAGTCGACGGCCAGCAGGCGGCCCAGTTCCCGGTCGAGGCCGATCTCCTCCAGGGTCTCCCGGCGCGCGCCCTGGCGCGGGGTCTCCCCGTCGTCCGACTCGATCGTGCCGCCCGGAAGGGCCCAGCCCTCGCGGTAGTTGGGCTCGACGAGCAGGATCCGTCCGTCGGCGTCACGGAAGAGCGCGGCGGCACCGGCGAGGACGCGGGGCAGGCCGGCGATGTATGTGGCGAAGTCTTGAATGGTCATCCCGGAAGCGTAACCAGGGGAGATGACGGACAGTCGCCCGTCGGCCTCCCGTCACACCTGTGGGTGTCCCAATCGCACGGTCCGGGCCGCCAGTGCACTGATCCGCACCCCGTCGAAACCGAACACCGCGCTGCGTACGGTGTCCTCCAGCGGGTCCTTCCACCGGCTCGGGATCGCCTCCGCGCCGCACAGCACACCGGCCACCGAGCCCGCGGTCGCGCCGTTCGAGTCGGTGTCCAGGCCGCCCCGGACGGTCAGGGCGATCGTGCTGGTGAAGTCGCCGTCGCCGTACAGGAGCCCGGCGGTGAGGACGGCGACGTTCGGGACGGTGTGGATCCAGCCGAGGCCGGCGGTCTCCGCGGAGGCCGTGGCGAGCGTGTCCTCCCAGGTCAGCCGGGTCTCGTGCAGCGCCATGACCCGGCGTACCGTACGGGCCAGGCGGCTGCTCGCCGGGATCACCGTCAGCGCCGTGTCCAGCGCGTGCCGTACGTCGGGCGCCGTGAACGCCGCCGAGATCAGTGCCGCCGCGAACATCGCCCCGTACACGCCGTTGCCCGTGTGGGAGAGGACGGCGTCCCTGCGGGCCAGGTAGGCGGCGCGTTGCGGGGCGTCCGGACAGGTCCAGCCGTAGATGTCGGCGCGGATCAGGGCGCCGATCCACTCCTGGTACGGGTTGTCGTGCGTGGCCGTCAGCGGTGGCTTGAGACCGGCCGCGAGGTTGCGGTAGGCGGCGCGTTCCGCGGTGAACGTCTGGAGGAACGGCAGCCGCAGCAGCCACAGCTCGCCGACCTGCTCGGTGCTGAAGTCGAAACCGTGCGTCTCCAGCAGGTCGAGGCCGAGGATCGCGTAGTCGACGTCGTCGTCGCGGCAGCTGCCGTGGATCCGGCCGCGTACGCACTCACGCCACTCGGGGCGGAGTACGAAGTCCTCGTCCTCGCTGTCGGGCGGCGGCTCGGGCAGATAGTCGGTGAGGGGGAGGGCATCGGTCCGTCGTAGGTAGCGGTCGATGCGGTCGCGTGTCCAGTAGTCGCCCCGCTCGACCGGCTTGCCGAGCATGTTGCCCGCGATCCGGCCCAGCCAGCCCCCGAGAACACGGTCCGTGAGGTCGGGCTCGGTGCCTGCATGGGTCATGGCTCCGGTCTACCACCATGTGAGGTCGTCGGCCGTGCCCTGGCTGTGAGCGGCCGGGAAGGCATGACGGGGCGCGCCTCCTGCGGTTAAGGTCGCAGCGGCGCGACTGCCCTGCCGTTGACGGGGCCGGAAAGCAAGGGATGTGCAGGGTGGCGGACGCTTCGGGTACGGCAGGTACGGCGAAGGTGACGGGTGTGCGGACGGCTCGGGTGCTGATCGCCGCCGACAAGTTCAAGGGGTCGCTGACGGCCGTAGAGGTCGCCGAGCGGGTGACCGCCGGGCTGCGCAAGGCCGCCCCCCATGTCGAGGTCGAGTCGCTGCCCGTGGCCGACGGCGGCGACGGGACCGTGGACGCCGCGGTCGCCGCCGGATTCGAACGGCGTGAGGTGCGGGTCGCGGGGCCGCTCGGGCACGAGGTGAGCGCCGCGTTCGCGCTGCGCGACGGCACCGCGGTGGTGGAGATGGCCGAGGCGAGCGGCCTCCAACGGCTGCCCGCGGGCGTGTTCGCGCCGCTCACGGCATCGACGTACGGCTCCGGAGAACTGCTCCGGGCCGCACTGGACGCGGGCGCGCGCACGATCGTCTTCGGGGTCGGCGGCAGCGCCACCACCGACGGCGGCGCGGGCATGCTGTCCGCGCTCGGCGCCCGCTTCCTGGACGCCGACGGCGAACCGCTGCCGCCCGGGGGCGGCGGGCTGGACGTCCTGGCCACGGCGGACCTCTCGGACCTCGACACCCGCCTCGCGGACGTCGACTTCGTGCTGGCCAGCGACGTGGACAACCCGCTGACCGGGCCGAAGGGCGCCCCCGCGGTGTACGGCCCGCAGAAGGGCGCCTCCCCGGACGACGTGGCCGCCCTGGACGCGGCCCTCGCGCACTACGCGAAGATCCTGGAGGCGGCGATCGGCCCGAAGGCCGCCGAGTACGCCGCCGCGCCGGGTGCGGGCGCCGCCGGCGGCATCGGCTACGGCGCCCTCGTCCTCGGCGCCCGCTTCCGGCCCGGCATCGAGGTCATGCTCGACGTCCTCGGCTTCGGGCCCGCCCTGGACCGCGCCACCCTCGTGATCACCGGCGAGGGCTCCCTCGACGAGCAGACCCTGCACGGCAAGGCCCCGGCCGGCGTCGCCGCGGCGGCCCGGGCCGAGGGCCGCGAGGTCGTCGCGGTCTGCGGCCGCCTCGCCCTGCGCCCGGAGGCCCTGGGCCGGGCCGGCATCCGCCGCGCCTACCCCCTGACGGACATGGAACCGGACCTCGCCAAGTGCATCGCCGACGCCGGCCCGATCCTGGAACGGGTCGCAGAGAACATCGGACGGGACTTCCTGGTCTGAGGCCCGGGGGACATCGGACGGGGCTTCCTCGTCCGAAGCCCGCAGGACGCCGTACCGCGTCACCCGCCGCTGCCGGTGAGCCGCGTGGCCTCCTCCAGTACCCCCGTCGGCCCCGACAACCGATACGCGTCCAGAGCCAGCGTCATCTCGATCAGGTCCCGTGGTCTGGCCAGGGACCTGGACGTCAGTTGCTCCAGCCGTCGTAATCGGTTGAACACCGTGTTGCGGTGGCAGTACAGCCGCCCGGCCGCCCGGCCCGCCGACCCCTCGCAGGTCAGCCACACGTCGAGGGTCTCCAGGAGCACCTCCCGGTCGGCGGGCTCCAGCCCGACCAGGGCGCCGAAGACGGACGACACCAGGCGGTTCGCGAGTTCCGGCTGGCTCACCACCAGGGCCGTCGGCATCCGCTGGTCAAGGCGTACGACCTCGCTCGTGTCCGGCGGGCAGGTGCGCAACGCCAGTTCGGCCAGCCGCCGGGCCCGTCCCAGTTCCGCCAGTCCCGGTACGACGGGACTGATCCCGCCCGCCCCCGAGCACCGCCCGCTCAGCGCCCGCGCCACCGCGTCGAGCCCCTGGTCGGGCCCCAACAGCACCACGCCCACCTCCTGGTCGGCCCGCATCCGCCACACGAACCGGTACCCGGCGCCCCGCAACGGCCGGTGGAAGGCCTCCCTCGGGTCCCGCCGGTCCGCCCGCAGCACCACCACCGCGTACGCGCCCCGCTCCGGCAGATCGAGCCCTGCCGCCGCCCGCGCGGCCAGCCCCGGCGACTCCTGGCCGTCGAGCAGCGCGTCGAGCAACGCCTGCAACTGTTCGTCCGTACGCCGCCGCAGCTCCATCTCGGTCGCCCGGTACGCCTCCGACGCCACCGCCGCCTGCGCGTCGATCGCCGACCACACCAGGGTCGCCGACCGCATCAGCACCCCGAGCCGTTCGGGTTCCTGGCCGCCCGCCCCCTCCAGCAGCGCGTCCCAGACCAGATAGCCCGCGCTCCGGTACGCGTGCACCAGTAGCTCCAGTGGCAGCCCCTGCTGGGCGCGGCGCCGGCCCGCGTCCTCCGCGTACTCCAGGTCGCGGCGCGGCGAGCCCCGGGGCGCGGAGATCGTCCCGATGCCGATCCGCATCGCCTCCTCGGCCTCCCGCCACTGCTGGTCGTAGGGGATGACCTGGCCGTAGACGGGGGAGTGCTCCGTCAGTTGCCGCAGATGCTCGTCGACCAGCTCCGGCACCCGTTCCAGCAGCGCCGCGCAGGACTCCGCGAGCACCTTCCAGTCATGACCGGTACGCCTTCTGCGGGGTCCCATGAGCGGAGGATGCCACCCGCCGCTCCCCTGCGGCAGGCCCCTGACACGCAGTGTTGTGCTCGCGCACAACGGGCGGTGGCGTCCGCTGGTCACCGGCCACGTTTCGGCGGAGTTTCAGCCGCGACCCGTGGACGGACGCTCGCCCCGGTGCTGGGGTGAGCGCCACACCGGACGTGTGTGCGGGAGGGAGCGGACGCCATGGGCGGTGGAACAAGGGGGTCTGCGGGTGGTTCCGGAGGTGGATCCCCCGGCGGCGCCGATCTCGTCGTACGGGATCTGTCGGTCGGGTACGGGCCCGTGCGCGCCCTGCGTCGGGTGTCGCTGGAGGTGCCCGAGGCGGCCGTCGTGACGGTGCTGGGCGGCAACGGCGCCGGCAAGTCCACGCTGCTGCGCGCCATCAGCCGCACCCTCTCCTTCCAGGGCGGCGCGACGACCGGCGGTACCGTCACGCTCGGCGGACGCCGGATCGACGGGCTCGCCCCCGACCGGGTGGTGGCCGCCGGGGTGTCCCAAGTCCCGGAAGGGCGACGGGTGTTCGCCCGGATGACCGTCGCCGACAATCTGCGCGCCGGAGCCCTGGGCGCGCGCGGCGGACGTGCGGAACGGGCCGCCGCCCTGCGCCGCGTCCACGAACTGTTCCCTGTCCTCGCCGACCGAGCCCAGCAGCGCGCCGGACTCCTGTCGGGCGGCGAGCAGCAGATGCTCGCCGTCGCACGTGCCCTCATGGCCACTCCCAAGGTGCTGCTCCTCGACGAGCCGTCGCTGGGCCTGGCCCCGCTGATGGCCGCGCGCATCGCCGACACCGTGCGCGAGATCAACGCCCAGGGCACCTCCGTCCTGCTCGTCGAACAGAACGCCGCCCTGGCCCTGAGGCTGGCCACCCAGGCATACGTCCTGGAGGTCGGCGAGGTCACCCTCTCCGGCCCCTGCGCCGAACTCGCCGCCTCCGACGAGGTGCGGCGCCGCTATCTGGGCGTGGTCGACGAGGACGCGGCGGCGGATGCGGCCGGGGCGATGGACGCGACGGGTGGATCGGCTGCACCCGGGTTGACCCCGTCCATGTCGAGGTTGACCAGATGGGAGGGTTGATCCACATTGACCACCATTGACGGTCCGCCGTCCATCATTGACGCCCACGCCGTACCCGCCCTCCACGTTGACCACCTCACCGTCCGCTTCGCCGGTCTCCTCGCCCTCGACGACGTCACCTTCACCGTCAACCCCGGCACCGTCCACGCATTGATCGGCCCCAATGGCGCCGGCAAGTCCACCTGCTTCAACGTCCTGTCCGGTGTCTACCGGGCCACCTCCGGCAACGTCCGCTTCGGCGAGCACGAGCTGACCGGCATGCCTCCGCACCGCATCGCCGCCCTCGGTGTCGCCCGGATCTTCCAGAACCTCGCCCTGCCGCCCCACGCCACCGTCGAGGACAGCCTGCTGCTCGGCCGCCACCGCCTCACCAGGACCGGCTTCGTCGCCGCCGGACTCCGGCTGCCGTCGGCGGCGCGCGAGGAACGCCGGCACCGCGCGCGCGTGCGGGAGATCGCCGAGTTCGTCGGCCTGGAGGGGTACCTGGGACGCCCGGCCGGCTCCCTGCCCTACGGGCTGCAGAAGCTCGCGGAACTCGCCCGGGCCCTGTGCATGGAGCCACGGCTGTTGCTTCTCGACGAACCGGTGGCAGGGATGACCGCCGACGAACGGCGCCGGGTCGCGGCCGTCATCGCCGGTGTCCGCGACAGCCTCGGTATCTCGATCGTCCTGGTGGAGCACGACATGGGGGTGGTGATGAAACTCGCCGACACGGTCACGGTGCTCGACTTCGGACGGCTGATCGCAGAGGGGGCCCCGGCGGACGTACAGAACGACCCGGAGGTCGTACGGGCCTACCTCGGTGAGGAGGCCACCCCGTGAGCACCTTCGCCGAACTGCTCCTCAACGGCATCTCCATGGGCTCCGTCTACGCCCTCATCGCCCTCGGCTTCGTCGTGATCTTCCGGGCCACGGAGGTCGTCAACTTCGCGCACGCCTCGCTGCTGCTCGCGGGCGGCTATGTCACCGCGTCTCTCCACGACGACATCGGCTTCTGGCCCGCGCTCCTTGCGGGCATCGCCGGAGCCGCGCTCGTCGGCGCCGCCGTGGAGTTCCTCGTCATGCGCCGCTCCCGGGGCAACGACCACAGCGTGCTGGCCATCGTCACCATCGGCGTCGACATCCTGCTGACCACCGAACTCACCCGGCGCCTCGGTACGGACGTCCTCGCGCTCGGCGACCCCTGGGGCGACGCCGTCCTCACCCTCGGCCCGATCTCGCTCGCGCACACCCGGATCGCCGCCTTCGTCGCCGCCGCCCTGCTCATCACGGCCTTCCTGCTCGCCTTCCGCTACACCACCTGGGGCGTGGCGATGCGCGCGGCGGCCGAGAACAGCGAGACGGCCGCCCTCATGGGGGTCAGGCTGGGCCGGGTCTCGCTCGGCGCCTGGGCCGTCGCGGGCGGACTCGCGGCCGTCGCCGCCGTGTTCCTCACCGTCTTCCCGACCCCGGGCCTGGAACGGGCCACCTCCCTCGCCGCGCTCAAGGCCTTCCCCGCCGCCATCCTCGGCGGCCTCGACTCCACGACCGGCGCTCTCGTCGGCGGCCTGGTGGTCGGTGTCACCGAGTCCCTCGCCACCGGCTACCAGAGCGACCTGACGTTCATGGGCCGTGGCCTCGGCGACCTCGCGCCCTACCTGGTCATGGTCGCGATCCTGCTCGTCCGGCCCGCCGGGCTCTTCGGCACGAAGGAGCTGGCCCGTGTCTGACGTCCTCGCCGACACGGCGGCCAAGCCCCGGCGCACACTCCGACAGCCGCACGCGCGCACGTACGCGGCCGCCGCGGGCACCCTGCTGCTCCTCGCCCTCCCGTTCTACGTGGACCGCTTCTGGCTCCTGGCAGGCCTGTTCGCCATGGCCGCCGCGATCGGCGCCATCGGCATCAACCTCCTCACCGGCGCCACCGGCCAGCTCTCCATGGGGCACGCCTTCTTCCTCGCGGTCGGCGCCTACAGCTACTGCGTCTTCGCCGCGGAGGGCGGTGACGGACTGACCGGGCTCGGGCTGCCGACCTGGCTCGCGGCCGTGCTCGCCACCCTCGTCGCCGGGGTCGCGGGCGGCCTGTTCAGCCCGATCGCCGGACGCCTGCAGGGCCCCTACCTCGGCATCGCCACCATCGCCCTGATCTTCATCGGCCAGCACGTCCTGTTCAACGCCCGCGAGCTGACCGGCGGCTTCAACGGCCGCGACGTACCCCCGCTGAGCCTCTTCGGACTGACCTTCGACGACAGCGAACTCCTCGTTGCCAATGTGCCGTTCGGCTCCGCCGAGAAGCTCTGGTACGCCGGACTCGTCCTCCTGCTCGGCTGCGCGCTGTTCGCCCGTGGCGTCCTGCGCGGGCGGCCGGGGCGGGCCATGAACGCCATCCGCGACCACCGCATCGCCGCCGGAGTGATCGGCGTGCCCGTCGCCCGCTACCGCGCCGCCGTCTTCGTCCTGTCGTCCATGTACGCGGGGCTGGCCGGCGTCCTGCTCGCCCTCGTCTTCCAGCGGACCGTGCCCGACTACTTCGGCATCACGCTCTCGCTGGAGTACCTCGCCATGATCGTCATCGGCGGGCTCGGCTCGGTCTCCGGGGCGGTGATCGGCGCGGCCTTCGTCTCGCTGCTGCCCCAGCTGCTGACCCGCTACAGCGACGCGCTGCCCCTGGTCTCCGCCCCGGGCACGGGCGGGATCGCACCGGGCGAGGCGTCCAGGTACCTGTACGGCGCCGCCGTAGTGGCGGTGGTGCTCTTCCTGCCGGGCGGGCTGGTCAGGGTGGCCGCCCGGCGCCGCGTCGCACGTAATCCAGGGGAGGAACGATGACCACGAGATACGCGGCCCGAACTGCCGCGGGCGCGCTCGCCGTGCTGCTGGCGGTGGCCGGGTGCAGCTCCAAGGCCAAGGACGACGACGGGGGCGACAAGGGCTCGGCCTCGGCGGGCGGCGTCAAGACCGACGTCGGGGTGTCCGCCAAGACGATCACGCTCGGCGCGCTCACCGACATGACCGGGGTCTACGCGACCCTCGGCAAGAGCGTCACCCAGGCCCAGCAGCTGTACGTGAAGCAGCTGAACGCCGCCGGAGGCGTCTGCGGGCGCCAGGTGACCCTCACCGTCCGCGACCACGGCTACGACCCGCAGAAGGCCGTGTCCGGCTACACGGAGCTGGAGCCGGACGTGCTGGGGTTCGCCCAGTTCATCGGCTCGCCGTTCGTCGCGGCGGTGAAACAGCGCGTCGACGGCCAGGACAAGGTCCTCGTGCTGCCACAGGCGTGGGCGGCCTCGCTGCTCGGCAGCCCGTACATACGCGTGATCGGGTCAACGTACGACATTGAGACGATCAATGCGGTCGACTTCTTGATCGATGAGAAGGGGATCAAGAAGGGCGACAAGATCGGTCATGTCTACTTCGAGGGGGACTACGGCGAGAGCGCCCTGGTCGGTTCGAAGTACATGGCGGAGAAGTCGGGGCTGACGGTCGTCGAGCAGAAGATCAAGCCGACCGACAACGACATGACCGCCCAGGTCGCCGCGCTGAAGCAGGCGGGCGTCAAGGCGGTCGTGATCAGTGCGGGCCCGCGCCAGGCCGCGTCGCTGGTGGGCGTGGCCGCGGCGGGTGGCTTCAATGTCCCGGTCATCGGCAACAACTCGGCCTTCGCCCCGCAGCTCCTGGCCACCCAGGCGGGCCCGGCGCTCTCCAAGAACTACTGGGTCGCCTCACCGTCCCTGCCCATCGGGGCGGACACCCCGGAGGCCAAGAAGCTGGTGGCCGACTACCAGGCCGCGTACCCGAGCGACTCGCTCGACAACGGTGTGGTGGCCGGCTGGACGGCGGTCTCCGTCTTCGGCGAGGCACTGAAGAAGGCCTGCGCGAGCAAGGACCTCACCCGCGAGGGTGTGGACAAGGCCCTGTTGACGATTAACGCGTTCGACGTCGGCTTCGGCAGCCCGCAGGACTTCAGCGACCCGAAGGCGTCCTCCTCCAAGGAGAGCGTGATCCTGCAGCCCGACAAGAGCGTGACGGGCGGTATGAAGGTCGTACGGGAGTCCGAGGCGTCGTCCGTCGCGGAGGGCTACTCGCCGACCGAGTAACCTCCCCGCCGAGACGTTGTACGCGCAACGCGGAGGGCCCCGAACCGTCATCCGGTTC
>NZ_JBSFDA010000026.1:0-45912 GCF_053593675.1 Streptomyces sp. NPDC002156
ATGTCAGCCCGTCCGGCGCGACCTTCCCACCCACCCGACGGCCGCCACCACCCTCCAGCCCGTCCGGCGATTGAGGACGAGGCCGTTCAGGCCGAAAGGGGGGTCTGGGGGCGCAGCCCCCAGGGATGGGACGGGTAGGGGCGGCGGGGGCGAAAAAACACCCTGCCTCAGCCGCCCCGTACCTCCGCCAGCACCCGATCCGTGAACCCCGGCCACACCTCCACCGCCCACGCCCCGAACGCCCGATCGGTCAGCGCCACGCACCCCACCCCAGCCTCCGGGTCGATCCACAGAAACGTCCCCGACTGCCCGAAGTGGCCGAACGTCCGCGCCGACGACGAACTCCCCGTCCAGTGCGGCGACTTCACGCCCCGGATCTCGAACCCCAGCCCCCAGTCGTTCGGGTTCTGGTGCCCGTACCCGGGAAGGACCCCCTTCGTCCCCGGGTACTGCACGGACATCGCCTCAGCCACCGTCCGCGCATCCAGCAACCGAGGCGCCTGCACCTCCGCCACGAACCGCACCAGATCCCCGACGGTCGAGACCCCGTCCTTGGCCGGCGACCCCTCCACCCCCGTCGCCCCCATCCCCAACGGCTCCAGCACCGCCTGCCGCACATACTCCGCGAACGGCATCTCCGCAGCCTTCGCCACATGATCCCCCAGCACCTCGAACCCGGCGTTGGAGTACAGCCGCCGCTCCCCGGGCGGAGCCGTCACACGGTGCTCGTCGAAGGCGAGCCCCGACGTGTGCGCCAAGAGGTGGCGGACCGTGGATCCGGGCGGTCCGGCCGGCTCGTCGAGTTCGATGGCGCCCTCCTCGTACGCGACAAGGACGGCGTACGCGGCGAGCGGCTTGGTGACCGAGGCGAGCGGGAACCGGTGGTCGAGGGGGCCGTGGGAGCCCAGAACGGCACCGTCCGCCCGTACGACGGCCGCGGCGGCGGTGGGCACGGGCCAGTTCTCGATCGACGCGAGCGACTTCAGCGATTCCAGCGATTCCGACGACATACCGCCGAGAATAGGAGCCTCACAACCGCAGCCGCATGAAGGGGTCCGGTTGGCGGGTGAATCCCAGCGACGCATACAGCGGCTCCGCATCGGCGGACGCGGTGAGATCGATCTGCCCGACGCCCTCCTCCCGGAACCACTCCACCAGTGCCTCCATGCACGCCCGCGCATACCCCCGCCGCCGCGCGTCCGGATCGGTCGCGACGCTGAACACGTACCCGACCCGCCCGTGCGGATTGCCCGCACGCCCGATCCGGTACTCGACGGTCCCCACGACCAGCGCCGCCAGCGACCCGGGCCGCTCCGGGCGGTCGACGACGAACGCTGCGAAGCCCCCGTCCGGATCGGCGAGTCTCGCGCTCACGGTGGCCAGGGAGTCGGACTGCCAGCCCGCGTCGGTGTTCGCCCCGAGCATCGAGTCGATCATCACCTGGCGCAGCCGCAGCAGCTCTTCGGCATCATGGGGTGTGGCACGGCGTACGAGAGTCATGATCCGTACGGTAATGAGCCGGGTCCGGCCAAGTCTCCGCAATATCGCGGTATCCGCTTGCTTGGAGTGCACTCCAAGGTTTTAGCGTAGGGGCCATGACGGTGCTGGAGACCACGGAGTCCACAGAGCCCACCACGAACAGGGCGCCCGAGCGGCGCCCGGACGGACAGGACCTCTACACGATCAGCGAGGTCGTCCTCTTCACCGGGCTGACCGCGCACACCCTGCGCTGGTACGAACGCATCGGGCTGATGCCGCACATCGACCGTTCCCACACCGGCCAGCGCCGCTACCGCAACCGCGACCTCGACTGGCTCGACCTGGTCGGCAAGCTCCGGCTGACCGGGATGCCGGTCGCCGACATGGTGCGGTACGCCGAACTGGTGCGCGAGGGCGACCAGACGTACGGCGAGCGGTTCGAGCTGCTCGAATCGACCCGCCGGGCGGTCCTGGACCGCATCGCCGAACTCCAGGACACGCTCGCGGTACTGGACCGGAAGATCAGCTTCTACGCGGAGGCGGACCTCGACGCGGGTCTCGCCCGACAGGTGGAGAGTGCCCGATGACGAACGACGACACCAACAAGCTCACCACCGCCCCGCTCGGCGCCGGCGGCCCCGAGGTCGGCGTACAGGGCCTCGGCTGCATGGGCATGAGCATCGCGTACGGCCCCACGGACGCCGACGAGGCCCGCGCCACGCTCGAACGCGCCCTCGAACTGGGCGTGACCCTCTACGACACCGCGGACGCCTACGGCGACGGCGAGAACGAACGCTTCCTCTCCCCGTTCTTCAACGCCCACCGCGACGAGGTCGTCGTAGCGACGAAGTTCGCCCTGGCGATGCCGGCCGGCGTCACGGGCCCACGGATCATCCGCAACGACCCGGCCTACATCCGCCAGGCGGTCGAGGCCAGCCTCAAGAACCTCGACCTCGACGTCATCGACCTCTACTACATGCACCGGCGCGATGTGAACATCCCCATCGAGGAGACCGTCGGCGTGATGGCCGAACTGGTCCGCCAGGGCAAGGTCAAGCAGCTGGGCCTGAGCGAGGTCACGGGCGCCGAACTGCGCGCGGCCCAGTCCGTGCACCCGATCGCCGCCGTCCAGTCGGAGTGGTCCCTGTTCAGCCGTGACATCGAGGCATCGGTCGTCCCGGCGGCCCGCGAACTGGGCGTCACCCTGGTCCCGTACTCCCCACTGGGCCGAGGCTTCCTGACCGGCTCCTTCACCAACGCCGACCAGGAACTCACAGAGGGCGACTACCGCCGCACCCAGCCCCGCTTCACGGGCCCCAACGCCGCAACGAACGCGGCCCTCCTGACCCCCATCCGAACCGTGGCCGAGTCCCACGAAGCCTCGGTGGGCCAGATCGCCCTGGCCTGGGTCCAACAACAGTCCACGGTCCACAACCTCCCGGTCATCCCCATCCCAGGCACCCGCAGGAGGACAAGGATCGAGGAGAACGCGGCAGCGACACGGATTGTGCTCGGGGAGCAGGACATGGCCCTACTGGACCAGATCGCGGCCAAGGTGGCAGGCACCCGCTACCCGGACATGCGCTTCGCGTCAGCAGGCAGGGAGTAGACACCAGTTCGTTCCAAGGGCCGTGGACCTGCCCCACCCAGGGGCGCGGGGAACTGCGCGACAAGCCACAACGAACCGGCACCCGCCAACGCACAGAACCCCCACCCCCATAGGCGGGCTACAGGGCTACAACTCCGCCAACAACTCAGCCTTCTTCAACGAAAACTCCTCATCCGTCACCAACCCAGCCTCGTGCAACTCCCCCAGGTGCCGAATCCGTTCAGCAACATCCCCCGGATCCCGCCGCCCAGAACTCACCTGAACCACCCCCGCCCCACCCGCGGAGCGAACCCCCGCCAACACCGCCGCCGCAAACGGCAACGACTCATGCACAGGCCCGTACCCCAGCCCGAACACCACCGACGCGGGATCCTGATCGACGGCCGGCGCGACAGCCGACCCGTCACGTCGAAGCAGTCGCAGATATCCCTCGAACACCTCGGGCGACCGCCACTCCACGCCCATCAGGTCGGCGACCGGAAACGTCTGGTCGCCGGCTTTCCACTTCGCCGACGACGCGCCCGTCCAGAACCACCGGAACGACACCGCGCGCCCGTCGAAGGACGCCTTCGCGTCGTACGCCTTGAACGCCCGCGGCACCTCGGGCGCGGCCACCAGGAACCTTTCAGCAGGTTCCTTGTCCGCACCGCCGATCTCGCCCACCCGGGCCCGCAGTTCGTCCGCGTAGTACTCGGCGAGCGTCTCCCGCTCGGCCGGCAGCACCAGCCGGTACGGGTCGCAGCCCTCCTTCAGCTGGCCGTCGGCCGCCTCCATCAACGGGTCGGCGCCCGGCCGGGGCTCGGCGCGCAGAACCACCGTTCCGCGCTTGCCCGGGGTCAGCGTGACACCCGCGATCGCTTCCAGCGGGATACGGCGTTCGCCGAGCGCCTGAAACAGCTTCGGCGTGCGGATTCCCCGTTCGAAGCGGATGAGCACGGAGTCGGACTCGAACTCCCAGGCGGCATGAAATCCGGCCAGTACGTCACCCATGCGGCTCATCGTATGCGGCAAGAGCTTCATAGTCCCCTCCCCGGGCACACCGTGATTTCTGCGTCCTCTACGCGCGTCCGGCCGTCGCCCCGTCGGACAAACCCTTCAGACACACGTCATCCTTGCGGTTCTGCTGATCGTTCTGATCCCGCCGAGCGCACCGCACGGCGCCGAACGCGCCGACGCCGATCTCGGCGAAGTTGTGCAGACTCTCCGTACCCGGCTCGAAATAGCCGCCGTGTCCCTTCGCGCCCCGCGCGGACAGCACCCGCGAGCCGAATCCCGACGACACCGGGTCGGCGCCGTGCCCGAGGCCGCCGACCTCCAGATACGGCACGTCCTGGATCCAGTCGTCGGCGTCCCGCATCGCCCACACCCGGGCCGAGGTGTGCAGCTGAGCCGCGTTCTCGACCCGCATACCGGGGCTGCCGGCCACCGCGATGTCGGTCACCCGGCTCGGCAGCGCGTGCGCGGCGACCCCGCAGACCACCGAGCCGTAGCTGTGGCAGTACAGCGCGACCGGCGCCCGGCCGGGCAGTCCGCGCACCAGCGCGTTCAGCCGCAGCGCACCGGAGTTGGCGCGCATCGCCGTCGCCGCGTCCATGCCGAGCCCGTTGGGCGCGGTGTAGTCGGCCCAGGCGATCACGGCCGTACGGGTCGTGGGGCTCGCCTCCCACTCCGCGCGGTACAGCGCCGACGCCATCCCGACGGGCGCCGAGTACTCGCGGTTGGTGCGCTGGAAGGTGAGGAGGTCGGTGTCGACACCGGGGACCACGACCGAGACGCGCTGTGCCTTGTCGAGGTCGCCGAAGACCTCGGCGACCCGGCCGTTGCCCTCGGGGTCGAAGGCCAGGATCTGGCGGCCCTTCGCCAGCAGGTCGTCGTAGCGGTTCATCCGGCGCCCCGCCTCGTGCTGGCCGACGGCCGAGAGTCGGTTGTCGTGCATGCGCACGCGCTCCGTCTCGCGGGCCGTGTGCAGCGCGATGCGGTTGGCGCGGTAGCGCAGTTCGGCGGGCGCGCCGTTCATGTTGCCGACCGCCAGCGGATAGCGGCGGACGAGCCGGTCGCGCTGGTGGACGGTGAGCGAGGCGAAGAACCGGGCCAGCCGTCCGGGTGTCCCGTCCGGGTCGGGCAGCGCGTGGCCGCCGATCCGTCCGTGCTCCCACGCGGAGAGCGACGCCTGGAGCGGCGAGGGCGTCCGATGGCTGCGGACCGCGGTCCAGCCGGTCGTCGCGAGCATCACGAAGACCACGGCCAGCGCGAGCAGTGCGCGCCAGACGTTCAGTTGCGGGGAGGTGTCGAAGGAAGTCACTGAAAGGACACACTAGGAGAACGAGAGGGTCTCGCGTTAACCGAGTGACGGGGATCACGTTTCGATAACCCTCGGCGGGTATGGCGCTATGTACGCGCTTCCGTACGGGGCGTCACGACCCTTCCGGACGCCAGTTCCCCGCCAGTGCCGGCCCCATCGCGTCGAGGTAGGTGCTGGTCAGCTCGCGCATCGCCGCCACGCTCATGTCCGAGCCGGCGCCCCACCGCCGTTCGGTCAGCCGCATCAGCCCGCTGAACAGAGCCGTGACGACCCGCGGCCGGAGATCGCCGTCCACGTCGACACCCTCGCGCTCGGCGACCACCCGCGCCACCGCCTCCTCCATCTCGGTGGAGCGGCGCATGTGCGCGGCGAGGAGTACCGGCGTCGACTCGATCACGTAGTACATGCGCATCTGCAACTCCGCCGGTACGACGGACTCCACGGCCTCGTTGATGGTGTGCCAGCCCTCCAGCACGGCCTGCCGCAACGCCTCCAACGGGGCCTCGTGCGGCGGGCGTTCGCGCACCGCCCGGATGAACTGCTCCTCCGCGATGCGGTGCACGGCGAAGGCGGCGTCCTCCTTGCCGGCGAAGTAGCGGAAGAAGGTGCGCTGCGAGACCTCGACGGCCTCGGCGATCTCGTCGACGGTCGTGTGCTCGTACCCCTTGCTGGTGAACAGGACGAGGGCGGCGCGCACCAGCGCGTCCCTGGTGCGCTGCTTCTTGCGCTCGCGCAGGCCGGGGCCGGACCCCGGACCCAGCTGGGTCTCGGCAGCGCTCATGACGATCAGGCCTCTTCGTTCTACTCGGGGAGTGACGTGTCAGTTACCGACTTGTGAACTGGTTTGTCAATTGTCAGTGGCTGTCATTAGCCTCGATCGCATGACTAGTCAGACCACCATCGAGACGACCGGTCCGGGGGACAAGGCACCTGTCTCTCCCTCGGACCCCACGCCTGCCAAGGGGCTGCGCGGCCATCCGTGGCTGACCCTGATATCCGTGGCCGTCGGGGTCATGATGGTGGCCCTCGACGGCACCATCGTGGCGATCGCCAACCCGGCCATCCAGAAGGACCTGGGCGCGAGTTTCGCGGACGTCCAGTGGATCACCAACGGCTACTTCCTCGCGCTCGCGGTCACGCTGATCACCGCGGGCAAGCTCGGCGACCGGTTCGGGCACCGGCAGACCTTCCTCATCGGCATCGTCGGCTTCGCCGCCTCGTCGGCGGCCATCGGGCTGTCCAGCAGTATCGCCCTGGTGGTCGTCTTCCGGGTGTTCCAGGGGCTGTTCGGCGCGCTGCTGATGCCGGCCGCGCTCGGTCTGCTGCGGGCCACCTTCCCCGCCGAGAAGCTGAACATGGCCATCGGCATCTGGGGCATGGTCATCGGTGCCTCCACCGCGGGCGGCCCGATCCTCGGCGGACTGCTCGTCGAGCACGTCAGCTGGCAGTCCGTGTTCTTCATCAACGTGCCGGTGGGCATCCTGGCCCTCGTCATCGGCCTGGTGATCCTGGTCGACCACCGCGCGGAGAACGCCCCGCGCTCCTTCGACGTCCTCGGTATCGCCCTGCTCTCCGGCGCGATGTTCTGCCTGGTGTGGGCGCTCATCAAGGCTCCGGAGTGGGGCTGGGGCGACGGCAAGACCTGGCTGTTCCTGGTCGCCTCGGTGGCGGGCTTCGGGCTCTTCGCCTTCTGGGAGCAGAGGGTCAAGGAGCCGCTGATCCCGCTCAACCTGTTCCGTTCGGTCCCGCTGTCGGCGGGTGTGGTGCTGATGGTCCTCATGGCCATCGCCTTCATGGGCGGCCTCTTCTTCGTCACCTTCTACCTGCAGAACGTGCACGGTATGAGCCCGATCGACGCGGGCCTGCATCTGCTCCCGCTCACCGGGATGATGATCGTCGGCTCTCCGCTGGCCGGCGCGATGATCAGCAAGACCGGCCCGCGCATCCCGCTCGCGGGCGGTATGGCGTGCGTCGCGATCGCCATGTTCGGCATGTCCACGCTGGAGACGGACACCGGCAGCGGCATCATGTCGCTCTGGTTCGCCATGCTCGGCTTCGGCCTCGCCCCGGTCATGGTCGGCGCGACGGAGGTCATCGTCGGCAACGCCCCGATGGAGCTGTCCGGTGTGGCCGGCGGCCTCCAGCAGGCGGCGATGCAGATCGGCGGCAGCCTCGGTACGGCGGTCCTGGGCGCGGTCATGGCCTCCAAGGTCGACAACGACCTCGCGGGCAACTGGACGGCCGCGGGCCTCCCGGAACTCACTCCCGAACAGCAGGCGCAGGCCTCTGAAGCGGTCCAGGTCGGCGTGCCCCCGGTGGCACCGGGCACTCCGGAGACGGTCGCCGCCCAGATCACGAAGGTCGCCCACGACACCTTCATCTCCGGCATGAGCCTGGCCTGTCTGGTCGCGGCCGGCGTGGGAGTGGTGGCGGTACTGGTCGCCCTTCTGACGAAGCGCGGCGAGAACGCGGAGGCGGGCGCGGGCGCGGCGCACATCTGAGGCGCATATTTCGCGCATATATCTATGACCTGTGCCGGGGAATTCCCCTATCCGAGTGACTCCCCTAAAGATTCCTCCCCTTCGGTACTCGGGGCAGGTCACAGTTAGTCAAGTCCTCCGCACGGCATGGTCCGTAAGACATGTACGACACGGAGGACCGCCGGGCCGCGGCGCGCTGCCGGAGGGGGACAGCGCGCCGACGGGCCCGTCGGACAGGGCGGACACCTCGGCCCGCAGCGCCCGTACTTCCTCCGTCAGCGCCGCGATCGCGGCCGTCTGGCGCCGTTCCTCCACGTCGTCCATCTCGAACCGGGAGATGAACCACGCGGCGATGTTCGCGGTGACCAGACCGAGCAGCGCGATCCCGGACAGCATCAGCCCGACCGCGAGCACCCGGCCCACTCCGGTCGTCGGCGCGTGGTCCCCGTACCCCACGGTCGTCATCGTCGTGAACGACCACCACAGGGCGTCGCCCAGCGTTCGGATGTTCCCGTCCGGCGACTCGCGCTCCACCGACAGCACGGCCAGCGAACCGAACATCAGCAGCCCCACCACGGCCCCGCCGACATACGTCGTCAGCCGCACCTGGGACGCCATCTGGGCCCGCCGGCCCACCAGCAGCAGCGTGGATACGACCCGCAGCAGCCTCAGCGGCTGAAGCAGCGGCAGCAGCACGGCGAACAGGTCCAGCCAGTGCCGACGTACGTACTCCCGCCGCCGCTCGGCAAGAGCGACCCGCACGAGGTAGTCGACCGCGAAGGCACCCCACACCCCCCACTCCACAACCGTGCAGGCGACCGACACGGTCCGCCCGGCGGGACTGTGCACGATCGGCACCGCATAGGCAACGGCGAACACAACAGCAAGCACCATCAGAGGCCGCTGAGTCCGCCCCTCCCAACGAGCCTGCGCAGACTCTTCCTTCATGCTGCGCATATTAAGGGCCCGAAAGCGGTACAGAAGCGCCCCTGGAGGAAGCCCCGAAGGGGCACCCCTCCAGGGGCGCGGGGAACTGCGCGACCAGCCACAACGAACCGGCAGCCGAAGTACCGCTACGCGTCGCCGCCCGCGGCACCAGGGTCAGCAGCCGCCACATCCAGCAACTGATACCGATCGATCGCCTGCTTCAGCACCGACCGATCAACCTTCCCCTCCCGAGCCAACTCCGTAAGCACCCCCACCACGATCGACTGCGCGTCAATGTGGAAGAACCGCCGAGCCGCCCCACGAGTGTCGGCGAAGCCGAACCCATCCGCACCGAGCGACTGATAGGTCCCCGGCACCCACCGAGAGATCTGGTCAGGAACAGACCGCATCCAGTCGGAAACGGCCACGAACGGACCCTCGGCGCCACTCAACTTCCGCGTCACATAGGGGACCCGCTGCTCCTCCTCCGGGTGCAGCAGATTGTGCTGCTCCACCGCGACCGCCTCGCGCCGCAGCTCGTTCCAGGAGGTCGCCGACCAGACGTCCGCCCGTACGTTCCAGTCCTCCGCGAGGATCCGCTGCGCCTCCAGCGCCCACGGCACCGCGACACCGGACGCGATGACCTGCGCCGGGATGGTGCCCGAGGTCCCCTGGCCCACGCGGTGGATGCCCTTGAGGATGCCGTCGACATCGACGTCCTCGGGCTCGGCCGGGTGCTGGATCGGCTCGTTGTAGACGGTGAGGTAGTAGAAGACGTCCTCACTGTCCGGGCCGTACATCCGGCGCAGACCGTCCTGCACGATGTACGCGATCTCGTACGAGTACGCCGGGTCGTACGCCACACAGCCCGGGTTCGTCGAGGCGAGCAGCTGCGAGTGGCCGTCGGCGTGCTGCAGACCCTCGCCGGTCAGAGTCGTACGCCCTGCGGTCGCGCCCAGGACGAAACCGCGCGCCAACTGGTCGGCCATCTGCCAGAACTGGTCGCCGGTGCGCTGGAAACCGAACATCGAGTAGAAGACGTACACCGGGATGAGCGGCTCGCCGTGCGTCGCGTAGGCTGAGCCGGCCGCGATCAGCGAGGCCGTGCAGCCGGCCTCCGAGATGCCGTCGTGCAGCATCTGACCGGTCGGCGACTCCTTGTACGCGAGGAGCAGCTCGCGGTCCACGGCCTCGTACTGCTGGCCGAGCGGGTTGTAGATCTTCGCGCTCGGGAAGAACGAGTCCATGCCGAACGTGCGGTACTCGTCCGGCGCGATCAGCACGAAACGCTTGCCGATCTCCTTGTCCCGCATGAGGTCCTTGAGCAGCCGGACGAACGCCATGGTCGTGGCGATCGACTGCTGGCCCGAACCTTTCTTCACACTCGCGTACGTCTTTTCCTCGGGCAGCGTCAGTGGCTTGGCGCGGACGACGCGGGTCGGGACGTAGCCGCCGAGCGACTTGCGGCGGTCGTGCATGTACTGGATCTCTTCCGAGTTCCGGCCCGGGTGGAAGTACGGCGGCGCGCCGCCCTCCAGCTCCTTGTCGGAGATCGGCAGGTGCAGCCGGTCGCGGAAGCCCTTGAGGTCGGCCGCCGTCAGCTTCTTCATCTGGTGCGTGGCGTTGCGGCCCTCGAAGTTGGGACCGAGTGTCCAGCCCTTGACGGTCTTGGCGAGGATGACGGTCGGCTGGCCCTTGTGCGCCTTGGCCGCCGCGAACGCCGCGAAGATCTTCCGGTGGTCGTGGCCACCGCGCCCCAGGTGCAGCACCTGGTCGTCGGTCATGCCCTCGACCATCGCGCGCAGCCGGGTGTCGTCGCCGAAGAAGTGGTCGCGGATGTACGCGCCCGTCTCGGTGGCGTACGTCTGGAACTGTCCGTCGGGGGTGGTGTTCATCTTGTTGACGAGCACGCCGTCCCGGTCCTGCGCGAGCAGCGGGTCCCAGCTGCGGTCCCAGACCAGCTTGACGACGTTCCAGCCGGCGCCCCGGAACTGCGACTCCAGCTCCTGGATGATCTTGCCGTTGCCGCGCACCGGGCCGTCGAGCCGCTGGAGGTTGCAGTTGACGACGAAGGTCAGGTTGTCGAGGCCCTCGCGGGCGGCGATCGACAGCTGGCCGAGCGACTCCGGCTCGTCCATCTCGCCGTCGCCGAGGAACGCCCACACATGCGACTTGGAGGTGTCCGCGATCCCGCGCGCCTCCATGTAGCGGTTCATCCGCGCCTGGAAGATCGCGCCGAGCGGGCCGAGGCCCATCGAGACGGTCGGGAACTCCCAGAAGTCCGGCATCAGCCGCGGGTGCGGGTACGAGGACAGGCCGTACGGCGCCTTCGACTTCTCCTGGCGGAACGCGTCGAGCTGCTGCTCGCTGAGCCGGTCGAGGAGGAACGCGCGGGCGTAGATACCGGGGGAGGCGTGCCCCTGGAAGAAGATCTGGTCGCCGCCGTCGCCCTCGTCCTTGCCCCGGAAGAAGTGGTTGAAGCCCACGTCGTAGAGGGAGGCGGAGGAGGCGAAGGTCGCGATGTGGCCGCCGACGCCGATACCGGGCCGCTGGGCGCGCGAGACCATCACGGCCGCGTTCCAGCGGGTCGCGTTGAGGATGCGGCGCTCGATCTCCTCGTTGCCGGGGAAGAAGGGCTCGTCCTTCGTCGCGATCGTGTTGACGTAGTCCGTGCTCCGCATCTCGGGCACGGCCACGCGCTTCTCGCGGGCCCGCTCGATCAGCCGCAGCATCAGATAGCGGGCCCGCTCCCGGCCGCGTTCGTCAACCGCGGCGTCGAGGGAGTCGAGCCACTCCTGGGTTTCTTCGGGATCGAAGTCAGGAACCTGACTCGGAAGGCCGCCAATGATGATCGGGTTGCGATCTGATCCGGAAGCCACGCTGTTCCTTCGCTCTCGGGAGACTTGTTCCGGGGCACGCTGTGGGCCTGCCCTGGGGCTGCGAATGCACTGGTCCCCATCGTGTACCCCGAGGCCGGGTACGTCACCTCTACTCAGAGGTAGCCCCGGAGGAGGTGTCTGGGCCGGGTGTGGGCCGGGGTGGTCGCAGCCAAATCGCAACGATACGCCCAGTCCGTGACGTGTTCCGTAAAGCGATTCGGATCTAGCACGTATGTGTGAGAGGTTCGGGAGTCACTCGGGAGCAGCAAAACCGCAAAGCGGGCAGAATGGTGTGTTGTGCGTCACTTGTTCCCAGGAACCGCTGTGTGAAGTTGCGGCGACACCGCCAGGATCGTCACCGTTTCGGCGGTCTGAACGGCCGGGTACTTGCGCGATCCGCCCCGCCCGTGTGGACTACGGCCAATGCTTCGCGCACGCGCGTGGCTGGACATTTCTCGAACATGATCAGGAGGCAACCCGTGAGCGCGACCGCGGACCACGCGGAGGAGCGGACTAACCCTGCCGCAAGGCTGGGGTTCCAGCCCGAGCAGGTGGTCCAGGAGATCGGCTACGACGACGACGTCGACCAGGAGCTCCGCGAGGCCATTGAGGAAGTCATCGGCAGCGATCTCGTGGACGAGGAGTACGACGACGTCGCAGATGCCGTGGTGCTGTGGTTCCGCGACGAGGACGGCGACCTGACCGATGCGCTGGTGGACGCCACCACGTACATCGAAGAAGGCGGCGCGATCCTGCTCCTCACGCCCAAGACGGGCCGTGACGGCTACGTGGAGCCGAGCGACATCTCTGAAGCCGCGACGACGGCGGGTCTGTCGGCGACGAAGAGCGTCAGTGTGGGCAAGGACTGGAGTGGGAGTCGTCTGGCGACACCCAAGGCAGCGAAGTCCAAGAAGTAATCCTCAATCGCCGGACGGGCTGGATAACTCCGGCCCGTCCAATGGCTTCAGTGGGTGGTCACTAGGGTGTTCTCACCCGAACAGCCCACCGAAGGGATGCAGGATCATGGCGATCGAGGTCGGCGACAAGGCCCCGGACTTCGAGCTCAAGGACAACCACGGCGCCACTGTGCGGCTCTCCGACTTCCGTGGCGCGAAGAACGTGGTGCTGCTCTTCTATCCCTTCGCCTTCACCGGCGTCTGCACCGGCGAACTGTGCGACCTGCGGGACAACCTGCCGAGGTTCTCCGACCGCGACACCCAGGTGCTCGCCGTCTCCAACGACTCCATCCACACCCTGCGCGTCTTCGGCGAGCAGGAGGGCTTCGAATACCCCCTGCTGTCCGACTTCTGGCCGCACGGCAACATTTCGCGCGCGTACGGCGTCTTCGACGAGGACAAGGGTTGCGCGGTGCGCGGGACCTTCATCATCGACAAGGAGGGTGTCGTGCGGTGGACCGTCGTCAACGCCCTGCCCGACGCGCGTGACCTGAACGAGTACGTGAAGGCCCTCGACACCCTGTGATTCTTCGGGTCCAAGCCCTGCGTGGGGCGGGAACCCGTCACTAGGATCTGCACGTTGATCCGATAACGGCGCACGACGGGGCACACCGCCCCCGGCGGCAGACGAGACACCAATGGAGGACTCGTGGGAGTCAGCCTCAGCAAGGGCGGCAACGTATCGCTGACGAAGGAGGCCCCGGGTCTCACCGCGGTCATCGTCGGTCTGGGGTGGGACATCCGTACCACCACCGGCACCGACTTCGACCTCGACGCCAGCGCGATCCTGACGGGCGCGGACGGCAAGGTCAGTTCCGATGCCAACTTCGTGTTCTTCAACAACCTCAAGAGCCCGGACGGCTCGGTCGAGCACACCGGTGACAACACCACCGGTGAGGGCGAGGGCGACGACGAGCAGATCAAGGTCAACCTCGCGGCGGTCCCGGCCGACATCGACAAGATCGTGTTCCCGGTCTCGATCTACGACGCCGAGAACCGGCAGCAGTCCTTCGGCCAGGTCCGCAACGCCTTCATCCGCGTCGTGAACCAGGCCGGCGAGGCCGAGCTGGCGCGCTACGACCTCTCCGAGGACGCCTCGACGGAGACCGCCATGGTCTTCGGCGAGCTGTACCGGCACGGCGCGGAGTGGAAGTTCCGCGCCATCGGCCAGGGGTACGCGTCCGGTCTGCGCGGTATCGCGCAGGACTTCGGCGTGAACGTCTGAGCCGGACTCTCTCCGGCTCCGTCGTCCGGCGTCGCATCTCTCGGTGCGGCGCCGGACGTGCTCAGTTCCGCGATCCACGCAGATCGCAAGGCTTCACCTCGGGGAGGACCAGCAGCATGGGCGTCACGCTTGCCAAGGGGGGCAATGTCTCCCTCTCCAAAGCCGCACCGAACCTCACCCAGGTGTTGGTCGGGCTCGGCTGGGACGCGCGTTCGACCACCGGCGCGCCGTTCGACCTCGACGCCAGCGCGCTGCTGTGCGGGAACGGTCGGGTTCTCGGCGACGAGTGGTTCATCTTCTACAACCAGCTCACCAGCCCCGACGGCTCGGTCGAGCACACCGGCGACAACCTCACCGGTGAGGGCGAGGGCGACGACGAGTCGCTGATCGTCGACCTCCCCAAGGTGCCGGCCGCCTGCGACAAGATCATCTTCCCGGTCTCGATCCATGACGCCGACAATCGCGGCCAGACCTTCGGCCAGGTCAGCAACGCCTTCATCCGGGTCGTCAACCAGGCCGACGGCCAGGAACTGGCGCGCTACGACCTGAGCGAGGACGCGTCGACGGAGACCGCCATGATCTTCGGGGAGCTGTACCGCTACCAGGGCGAGTGGAAGTTCCGTGCCGTAGGACAGGGGTACGCGTCGGGTCTCCGGGGCATCGCTCTAGACTTCGGAGTCAACGTTTCGTAAAGCCGAGTACGGCAGCGGGGGAGACCCGTAAACACACGATTGGGTAGCCAGTGATTCTGAAAACCTTCGGCTGGTCGTTCGCGGTCACCGCGCTCGGCCTGGTCGCGGCGGTCTTCTACGGGGGGTGGACCGGCTTCGGCATCGTGGCGATCCTCTCCATCCTCGAAATCTCGCTGTCCTTCGACAACGCGGTGGTCAACGCCGGCATCCTGAAGAAGATGAGTGCCTTCTGGCAGAAGATCTTCCTCACCATCGGTGTCCTCATCGCCGTCTTCGGTATGCGACTCGTCTTCCCCGTCGTGATCGTGGCCATCAGCGCCAGCATGGGGCCCATCGAGGCCATCGACCTCGCGTTCAACAACAAGGACCAGTACGAGCAGCTGGTCACGGACGCCCACCCGGCAATCGCCGCCTTCGGTGGCATGTTCCTGCTGATGATCTTCCTCGACTTCATCTTCGAGGACCGTGACATCAAGTGGCTGGGCTGGCTGGAGCGGCCGCTCGCCAAGCTCGGCAAGGTCGACATGCTGTCGGTCTGCATCGCCTTGGCCGTGCTCCTCGTCTCCGCGCTGACCTTCGCGACCAACGCCCACCAGCACGGCGGCGCACACGTCGACAAGGCGGAGACGGTCCTCCTCTCCGGCATCGGCGGTCTGATCACCTACATGATCGTCGGCGGTCTCTCCGGCTTCTTCGAGAACAGGCTCGAAGAAGCGGAGGAGCGCGAGCACGAGGAGGAGGAAGAGGCCGAGCGGACCGGCAAGAAGAAGCCAGCCGTCGTCATGGTCGGCCAGGCCGCGTTCTTCATGTTCCTCTACCTCGAAGTGCTGGACGCGTCTTTCTCCTTCGACGGGGTCATCGGCGCCTTCGCCATCACCAACGACATCGTGCTCATGGCCCTGGGCCTCGGTATCGGCGCCATGTACGTCCGGTCGCTGACCGTCTACCTGGTCCGCCAGGGGACCCTCGACGACTACGTCTACCTGGAGCACGGCGCGCACTACGCGATCGGCGCCCTCGCCGCGATTCTGCTGGTCACCATCCAGTACCAGATCAACGAGGTCATCACCGGCCTCGTCGGCGTCGTCCTGATCGGCGCGTCCTTCTGGTCCTCCGTGCGCCGCAACAAGGCGTTGGCAGCGGCCGAGGGAAAAGCGGCGGGCTCGGACGACAAGACTGAGGTCTCGTCCGGGGTGTGACAACCTCCGGTGTGAGGGAACGCTCTGAGCGGGGCGGCTACGAGGAATCGTCCTCGTCGGCCGCCCCGTGGCATTGACGGGCAGCGGTGCGGTGGTACCGACGGACTTGCGGGGGCTGGACGGGTGGGGGCGGGATGAGTTTCTGGGACGACCTGTGGCGCGGCCGGTCGATGGAGTTCGACGCGGGCAGTGCGGCGAGCAACTCCATCGAGCTGACCAAGCGACACCAGCGGGTCTCGCTCACCAGGCAGGGCGCCGCGACCGGACATCTGCGCATCAACCTGTCCTGGCGGATGCGTACGTCGGACATCGGCGGCCCCAAGCGGCAGAGCCTGTGGCGGCACCCCTTCCAGGCCCTGAAGCCGGAGGAGGTCCAGGGGCACACCCAGAGCATGGTGAACGTCGACCTGGACCTGGGGATCCTGTACGAGCTGGCCGACGGCACCAAGGGGGTCGTACAGCCCCTGGGGGGCTTCCTCGGTGACACCAACGCGCCGCCGTACGTGAAGCTGAGCGGGGACGACCGGTTCGGGTCGGCGTCGGGGGAGACGGCGTACGTCAATCTCGATCACCGGGACGAGATCAAGAGGTTGCTGGTCTTCGTCTACATCTATGACCAGACGCCCGCGTTCGATCGGACGCACGCGATCGTCACGCTGTACCCGAGCAACGGGCCGCGGATCGAGATAGGTCTCGACGAGCGGCACTCGCAGGCTCGGTCGTGTGCGGTGGTGATGATCGAGAACGTGAAGAACGAGTTGATCGTTCGGCGGGAAGTGAAGTTCGTCTACGGGTTCCAGGCTGAGCTTGATCGGTTGTACGGGTGGGGGTTGCAGTGGGGGCGGGGATACAAGACCAAGGCTGAGCGGTGAACTTCGGGTGCGGGTCCGCTGTGGCTGGTCGCGCAGTTCCCCGCGCCCCTAAAAGCCTGCCCTCACCGTCCGATGAATTGTGGGCCTTGGGGCGGTAGGTGGAAGTCCGGGGACGGGGAGGCTCCTACCGGGTGGGGGTAGCCGTACGCCGGTTGGTTGGTGTTGGCGTTCGTGCTGGTGGGCTGGGGGTAGCCGTAGGCCGACTGAGGCGGGAGCGTGGGAGGGTGCTGGATCGTCGTGGCCGCCGCGGGGTCCGTTGTCGGGGTCGCCTCGGGGAACGGTTCCTCGGTCGCCGGCGGGTCCTCCACCGAGATACCGAAGTCCGTCGCCAGGCCCTCCAGGCCGTTCGAGTAGCCCTCACCCAGGGCGCGGAACTTCCAGCCCTCGCCGCGGCGGTACAGTTCGCCGCAGATCAGGGCCGTCTCCTCGCCCGTCTCCGGCTTGACGTCGAAGTACGCCAGCGGTTCGCCGTCCGCGACCGTACCGTCGTACAGCAGGATGCGCAGGGAGCGTACGCGGTCGAAGGCGACGCCGTCCGCGGAGGCGACCAGCAGAATCTGTCCGACTCCGGACTCGACACCGGTCAGATCCGTCTGGATCGTGTCGGTCAGGCCCTCGGCCACCCTTTTCTTGCCGAGGCGCCAGACCTTGCCCGAGGGGTGGCGGGGCTGGTTGTAGAAGACGAAGTCCTCGTCGGAGCGCACACGACCGTCGGGGCCGAGGAGCAGCGCCGAAGCGTCGACATCCGGAACCCCCTGCCCGGGCGTCCAGCGCAGCACGGCGCGCACCGTCGTGGCTTCGAGCGGGACGTTCGACCCCTTCAGCATCGCGTGCGTCATGCGGTCATCCTGCCCTCTCGGTCCTGGTCACGACAACGCGGGGGCACCGGTTCCGCGAGTCGGGTCGCGAGTGTTCGCCGCCCGGCTGTGCCCGCACGTGCTTGTCCGCGTTACCTGAACTTCATTCTCAGTGGGAACCCCTGACATGGATCCCTACGTACTATTACCGGCCACCCATCAACACCCGATCCACACTCGACCGGCAGTCCAGCCGCCACGGGGGAGTTCCATGCGTCATTTCGGGCACATCGCCCCTGAGGTACGACAGCGTCTGTTCCACCAGGAGCCGTGCGAGTTCACCGCCGACTCCCCGGCCCGGCTGCTCGCCACGGCCCTCGGGGCCACCCTGTACAGCCCGGCCACCCGCCCGCGCCTCGCCGAGGCCGTCGTCAAACAGGTCGCCCGCGGTGTCGTCTCGATGGTGCTGTGCCTGGAGGACTCGATCGACGACTCGGAGGTCGTGGACGCCGAGGAGAACCTCGTGCGGGAGCTGGGCCTGCTCGCCGAGCGCCCCGACGCCGCCACCGGGCTGCCGCTGCTGTTCGTCAGGGTCCGTACGCCCGAACAGATCCCCGACCTCGTCCAGCGCCTCGGCCCCGCCGCCCGGCTGCTGTCCGGGTTCGTGATGCCGAAGTTCACCGAGGAACGCGGGATGCCGTTCCTGGAGGCCCTCGCCGACGCCGAGGCCGCCAGCGGCCACCGGCTGTTCGGCATGCCCGTGCTGGAATCCCCCGAGCTGCTGTACCGGGAGACGCGCGTAGAAACCCTGGAGGGCATCTCCCGCGCCGTCGACAAGTACCGCGACCGCGTCCTCGCCCTGCGCCTCGGCGTCACCGACTTCTGCTCCTCGTACGGGCTGCGCAGAGCCCCCGACATGACGGCGTACGACGTCCAGGTCGTCGCCTCCGTCATCGCCGACGTCGTCAACATGCTGGGGCGCGCCGACGGCACCGGGTTCACTGTCACCGGGCCCGTCTGGGAGTACTTCCGGGTCCAGGAACGCATGTTCAAGCCGCAGCTGCGCCGCAGCCCCTTCCTGGACGGCCAGGCCGAGGAACTCCGCGAGAAGCTCATCGAGCACGCCATGGACGGACTGCTCCGCGAGATCACCCTCGACCAGGCCAACGGTCTGCTCGGCAAGACCTGCATCCACCCCTCGCACGTACTGCCCGTGCACGCCCTGTCCGTGGTCAGCCACGAGGAGTTCAGCGACGCCCAGGACATCCTGCGGCCCGAGCGCTGCGGCGGAGGTGTGCTGCGGTCGGCGTACACGAACAAGATGAACGAGGTGAAGCCGCACCGCGCCTGGGCCGAGCGGACGCTGCTGCGCGCCGAGGTCTTCGGCGTCGCCAACGAGGACATCGGCTTCGTGGAACTGCTCGCCGCCGGCATCCCCGACTGACCCGTCCGTCTTCCCCCCACCACCATCCACTAGGGACTCATGAACAACGCAGTGCACAACGGGGTCTGGTCCGGCACCTGGGTCGCCGAGCGGCTCGGGGTCGAGCTGGTCGGCGACGCCGAGCTGCGCGAGCTGCTCGGCCTCGCCCTGCGGCGCAACCCCAAGCGGGCGCACCTGCTGGTGTCGAACGTGCTCGGCAAGCACGTCCCGCAGTCCCCGGCCGTCGTCTACGGCCACGGCTTCGCCCTCGGCAGGCGCGTCCGCGAGCTGCTCGGCGCCGACGAGTCCCGGCGCGCGGTCGTCCTCGGGTACGCCGAGACGGCCACCGGGCTCGGCCACTGCGTCGCCGACGGTGTGGGCCTCGCGCCCTACCTCCACTCCACCCGGCGCCCCGTCGACGGCGTCGCCCAGGCGGGCGGCTTCGAGGAGTCCCACTCGCACGCCACGTCCCACCTCCTCCTCCCGGAGAACCCCACCCTGCTGGCCGGCCCCGGCCCCCTGGTCCTAGTCGACGACGAGTTCTCCACCGGCAACACGGTCCTCAACACCATCCGAGCCCTCCACGAGCGCTACCCACGCGAGCGGTACGTCATAGTCGCCCTCGTCGATATGCGCTCGGCCGCCGACGCCGGTCGCCTGGACGAGTTCGCCGACGAGATCGGCGCTCAAGTCGACCTGGTCAGCGCCGCCAACGGAACGGTTCGCCTGCCGGAGGGCGTGCTGGAAAAGGGCCAAGAACTAGTCGAGCGGTACGAAGACCCCCTAGGGGCGCGGGGAACTGCGCGAACGGCCCCCACCGGCCCGCAGCCGCCCCTCAACCAGCCCACCCGAGTCGATCTGCGCTGGCCCCGAGGCATCCCGGACGGCGCCCGCCACGGCTTCACGCCCGGCCACCGAATACGCCTGGACAACGCCCTCCCCGCGATGGCCGCAAGGCTCGCCGAAACCCTCCCGAAAAACGCCCACCGCGTCTTGGTGCTCGGCTTCGAGGAGCTGATGTACGCCCCCCTGCGCCTCGCCCGCGAGCTGGAACAGGTCGCGGAGGGCGTCGAGGTCCGCTACTCGACAACCACCCGCTCACCCGTCCTCGCCGTGGACGACCCGGGCTACGCCATCCGCAGCCGCCTCGTCTTCCCCGCCCACGACGACCCGGCCGACGGCCCCGGCGAGCGCTACGCCTACAACGTGGCCGGCGCCGGCTTCGACGCCGTCGTCGCGGTGGTCGACTCCACCGCCGACACGCCCGAACTCCACGCCCCCGACGGCCTGTTGGCCACGCTCGCCGCGCACACGCCGAACGTCGTGCTCGCCGTCGTCCCCTCGTACGCACCCGCACGCCCGCACGTTTCCGAAAGGCCCGCCATGCTGCCCGAGCCCCTCCGCGGACCCGCGTTCTCCTCGTACCCACCGGACGAGGTCGGCTGGCTGCTGCAGGATCTCTCGGACGTCACCCTGGAGGCGCCCGTCGAGGAGCGCGAGGAGGCCATCCAGGCGGGCGGCGCCCACTACGCCGAGTCGCTGCCGGTCGAGTACCAGCCCAGCGACCAGTACCAGGAGCTGTTCCGCGCCGCCCTCGACACCTCCGCCGCCCGTATCGCGCAGGCCGTCGGCGTCGTGACCGAGCTGGTGCTCGCCGAGCGCTCGCCGCGCCCGGTGCTCGTCTCACTGGCTCGCGCGGGCACCCCGGTCGGCGTGCTCATGCGCCGCTGGGCCAAGTACCGGCACGGGCTCGAACTGCCCCACTACGCCGTCTCCATCGTCCGGGGCCGGGGCATCGACGCCAACGCGCTGCGCTGGCTCGCCGCCCACCACGACCCGGCCGACGTCGTGTTCGTCGACGGCTGGACCGGCAAGGGCGCCATCACCCGCGAACTCGCCGACGCCATCAAGGAGTTCGAGGCGAACGGCGGCGCGACCGGCTTCGACCCGGAGATCGCCGTGCTCGCCGACCCGGGCTCCTGCGTACGGACGTACGGCACCCGGGAGGACTTCCTCATCCCCTCCGCGTGCCTCAACTCGACGGTGTCGGGCCTGATTTCACGGACCGTGCTGCGCGCGGACCTGGTCGGCCCGAACGACTTCCACGGCGCCAAGTTCTACCGCGAACTCGCCGGTGCCGACGTGTCGGTGGACTTCCTGGACGCCATCGAGGCCCGCTTCCCCGTGGCCGCCCTGGAGGTCCTCGCCCTAACGAAGAAACTCCTCGACTCGGACCGCACCCCAACCTGGGAGGGCTGGGCGGCAGTTGAGCGGATCAGCGAGGAGTACGAGATCCACGACGTGAACCTCGTCAAGCCCGGAGTCGGCGAGACCACCCGGGTGCTGCTGCGCCGCGTCCCCTGGAAGATCCTGGCCCGGGCCGGGGCGGGCGCCGACCTCGACCATGTGCGCCTGCTCGCCGAGCAGCGGGGCGTACCGGTCGAGGAGGTGGCCGAACTCCCGTACACCTGCGTGGGGTTGATCCACCCCAAGTACACGCGCGGCGCGACCGGTGCCAACGGCAGGGCGGTGTCGGTATGAGTCCCGTCCTGGTCGCCAGCGATCTCGACCGTACGCTCATCTACTCCGCCGCGGCCCTCGCGCTGACCATGCCGGACGCTCGCGCGCCCCGGCTGCTCTGCGTCGAGGTGCACGAGGCCCGGCCGCTGTCGTACATGACGGAGACGGCCGCCGCACTGCTCACCGAACTCGGCGACGCGGCCGTCTTCGTGCCGACGACCACGCGGACCCGTAAGCAGTACCAGCGGATCAACCTGCCGGGCCCGGCACCGAAGTACGCGATCTGTGCCAACGGCGGGCACATCCTTGTCGACGGTGTCGCCGACGAGGAGTGGCATGCCCAGGTGCAGGCACGGCTCGCGGACGAGTGCGCGTCCCTGGACGAGGTCCGGGACCATCTCGCCGCCACCGCCGATCCGCTCTGGGTGCGTAAGCACCGCGTCGCGGAGGACTTCTTCGCCTACCTTGTCGTCGAGCGTGAGCTGCTGCCCGAGGAGTGGGTGAAGGAGCTGGCGGTGTGGGCGGAGGTGCGTGGCTGGACGGTCTCCTTGCAGGGCCGCAAGATTTACGCCGTGCCGAAGCCGCTCACGAAGAGCGCGGCTATGCGCGAGGTCGCGCGTCGTTCTGGGGCGCTGCGTTCCCTTGCTGCCGGGGACTCTCTCCTTGACGCCGACTTGCTCCTTGCTGCCGATCAGGGCTGGCGGCCGGGGCATGGTGAGTTGGCGGAGACCGAGTGGAACGCCGATACGGTCATCGCGCTTCCCGAGCGAGGGGTTGCTGCGGGGGAGCGGATTCTTCGGGAGTTTCTGCGCGAGGTGCGGTAGCGCTCCGCCGGGGGTGCCGCGAGGGGTTGTTGGGTTGGTGCGGCGCCGTCGTGGCTGGTCGCGCAGTTCCCCGCGCCCCTAGGGGGCGCCCCTGTGCACGGCGTTTTATTCGTACGGCCATGAAGGTGGCCAGCGCCACCGCCGCCCCTGCCAGCACCGCCTTCGAGTATGCCGAGACGAGCACCGTCACCTCTGTCCAGTTGTCGCCCAGTAGGTAGCCCGCGCAGACGAAGGCGGTGTTCCACAGAGCGCTGCCCAGGGTGGTGAGCGTGAGGAAGGTGGGCAGGGGCATGCGTTCCACGCCGGCCGGTACGGAGATCAGGCTGCGGAAGACCGGGATCATCCGGCCGAAGAACACCGCCTTCGTGCCGTGTCGCAGGAACCACGCCTCGGTCTTCTCGATGTCCGTCACCTTGACCAGCGGCAGCCGGGCGGCGAGGGCGACGGTGCGGTCGCGGCCGAGCAGCGCGCCGACCCCGTAGAGCGCGAGCGCGCCGACGACCGAGCCGGCCGTGGTCCAGAGCAGCGCGGCGAGCAGGCTCATCTGTCCCGTGCTCGCCGCGAAACCGGCCAGCGGCAGGATGACCTCGCTGGGCAGCGGCGGGAAGAGGTTCTCCAGCGCGATGGCGAGGCCCGCGCCGGGGGCGCCCAGCGTGTCCATCAGATCGGCGACCCATTGGGGTGCGCCCGGCGTGGCTGTCGTCATGCGGCCACGCTAGGGAACCCGACCTGAAGGGACCCTGAAGGTCCCTGGAGGGCTGGCTCCCTAGGGGGCCGGGTTTCAGCTGCAGCAGCCTCCGCCGCAGCAACCGCCGCCGCCTCCGCCGCTCGCGCGCGGTGCCGGTGCGGAGGCCGAGCCGCCGACTGCCACCGTCGACAGGAGCTTCACCGTGTCGTCGTGGCCGGAGGGGCAGTCCGCGGGGGCGGCCGACTCGGCCATCGGGCGGCTGAGTTCGAAGGTGTCGCCGCAGGTGCGGCAGCGGTACTCGTAGCGAGGCATGCGGACAGGTTAGTCCCCAATTGCTCGCCGTGCGGAGCCCGGTGGTCCCGATCGTGATCCTTTTTGTTCATTCCCCATGTGGAGAACCTGCGAAGATCGCTGATAATTTGTGTGCGCCGCGATGAGCCGTGAGGCCGGGGAATTCGGGGTTTTCGGGGAGTGTCGAGAGGTGTGCGGTGACTCAGGAATCGGGTGAATCGGACGCCACTCTGCAATTGCGGATATCCGTCCCGGGAAGCAGACGTAAAGCCCGATTGGCTCGTAAAGCGGTCCGCAGGTTTTCTCTTCCTTCGCCGAACTATCCGCGGCCCGGCCGTACCGGCTGGCGGCGCTGGATTCCGTCCTGGCGGCAGTGGCTGGGCGGCGCGGTCGCGTCCGTGGGGCTGAGCGTGCTGCTCCTGGGTATCGCCTACGCGGCCACTGACATTCCCGACAACCTCAACTCGTACGCCACCCAGCAGGACAATGTGTACTTCTGGGCCGACGGGACTCCTATGGCCCGTACCGGCTTCGTGCAGCGGCAGGCGATGCCGTTGAACGAAATACCCGAGGACGTCCGCTGGGCGGTGCTCGCTGCCGAGAACGCGAGTTTTTACAGTGATTCCGGCATTTCCGTCAAGGGCATCAGTCGTGCCCTTTTCCGTACCGTCGGCCAGGGTGACACCCAGGGCGGATCCACGATCACCCAGCAGTACGTCAAGAACGTCTACCTCAGCCAGGACCAGACGGTCAGCCGGAAGTTCACCGAGGCGATGATCGCCCTCAAGCTCGACAACCGGATGAGCAAGGACGACATCCTGGAGGGCTACCTCAACACCAGCTGGTTCGGCCGTGGTTGCTACGGCATCCAGCGCGCCGCCCAGGCCTACTACGGCAAGGACGTCAGCGAACTCGACGCCGGCGAGGGCGCGTTCCTCGCCTCCCTGCTCAAGGGCGCCGGACTCTACGACCCGACCCTGAGCAGCGCCAACCGGGCCCGAGCAGTCGAGCGCTGGTCCTGGACCCTCGACCGGATGGTCGACATCGGCAGGCTGACGAAGGCCGAGCGGGCCACGTACACGAAGTTCCCGGAGCCGCTGAAGAGCAACCCGCTGTACGACACCGGTGAGCAGACCGACTACCTGGTGGAAGTGGCCTCGCAGTACGCCAAGAAGGCCGGGGGGATCTCCGACAAGGACTTCGACCTCGGAGGCTTTCAGGTCTACACGACCTTCGACCGCACCCGGGAGCGCAAGCTCGCCGACGCCGTGACCAAGGCCCGCGCGCAGGCCGTCAAGGACGACCCGGACGCCGCGCAGACCGCGCACTACGGGGCCGCCTCGGTCACCGCCGACGGGCGGATCCTCGCGGTCTACGGCGGCCCCGACCACCGTACGCAGGGCTACAACGAGTCCAACTCGACCACCGTGCCCGCCGGTTCGGCCTTCCTGCCGTTCGTGTACGCCGCCGGCCTGGAGCACGGTGTCACCAAGAGCCGGGACGACGAAGCGACACGTGTCACCGGGGAGTCCCTGTACGACGGGAACGACGACGTGCCGGTGACCACCCCCGAGGGCCCCTACTGGGACCGCAGCGGCAAGAAGGTGGCCGCCAGCAACGACGGTGACCTGTCCTACGGCCAGATCTCCCTGCACAGGGCGCTGGAGCTGTCCGTGAACACGCCGTTCATGCAGCTCGGCATGGACACCGGCCTGGACAACGTCCGCGTGACCGCCGAAGCTGCCGGTCTGTTGCCCTCCAGCATCGGGGCGCAGGTGCCCGCGCTGTCGATGGGCACCTCCACGCCCAGCGCGATCCGGATGGCCGGCGGCTACACGACCTTCGTCGCCGGAGGCTTGCGCACCGAGCCTTACTCGGTCCGCAAGGTCACCCGAAACGGCATCGGCGTCCCCCTGGACACCCCCACCCCGACCCGCGCGATCGGCGCCGACGTGGCCGCGGAGGTCACCTCGGCGCTCACCGACGCCTTCCGCACCGCCCACCCCACCGCCGCCGCGTCCACCGACGCGAAGGTGGCCGGGAAGGCGGGCACCACACCGGACGACACCGCCTCCTGGTACGTCGGCACGCACAAGTTCGTGTCCACGGCCGTCGTCGTCTACCGCATCGACCTGGCCAAGAGCCTCGAACCGCTGCCGTTGAAGGGCCTCGCAGGCACCGCCGACGACAGCGTTCCGTACGACATCTGGTCAGGTGCCATGGGCCCGCTCGGCTGACCACCGGCGGGGCCCCCACCCCCCTCGAAATGAGCAGCACATGAGACAACCGTCGGGCCGCCGTCGCAAGGCCCCGGCAACGCCTCCCCCCACCCCCACCACCAGCCGCCCGCGGATCGCGGCGTTCCTGACCGTCGCGTCCCTGACGCTCGCGTCACTGACCGCCGCGTATCTGACGCTGGGCCGCACCGACCGCACCGCACCGACCGCCACCGTGGGGCACGGGGGAACCGTGAAAGCCTCCGCGAAGGCGACCGAAGAACCGAAGTGGGACGGCAGGACCAAGGTCCTGGGGGACGGTTCCACCTCGTACACCGGGCCGCAGCAGGGCCGGTTGAAGCCGGTACCGCTCAAGCCCGGTGAGAAACCACCCCAGTTCGTCGTCTTCTCCTGGGACGGCGCGCTGGCGGGCGACGACGAACTCTTCGCCCACTACCTGGAGTTGTCCGAGAAGTACGACGCCCATATGACGTACTTCCTCACGGGCATCTACCTGCTGCCCAAGAGCAAGGCCGACCTCTACCGGCCCCCGCAGCACCCCGAGGGCTCGGCGGCGATCAGCTTCCCCACCGACGACCACATCCGCACCACCCTCGACAAGCTCGGCAGGGCGTGGCAGGCGGGCAACGAGATCGGCACCCACTTCAACGGCCACTTCTGCGGTGAGAAGGGCGGCGGCGACTGGAGCGTCACCGAGTGGAAGAGCGAGATCGACCAGTTCTTCTCCTTCGTGGAGAACTGGAAGACCAACACCGGCTACACCGACCTCGACCCGCTGCCGTTCGACGTCAAGGAGGAGGTCACCGGCGGGCGCGCGCCCTGTCTGGAGGGCCAGGCGAACCTGCTGAAGGCCGCCGAGAGCTACGGCTGGCGCTACGACGCCAGTTCCGCCGGTGACTTCCAGATCTGGCCGGCGAAGAAGAACGGCATCTGGGACTTCCCGCTGCAGATGCTCCCGTACGAGGGAGGCAACTACCAGGGCCTGTCCATGGACTTCAACTTCCTCTACAACCAGTCCGACGGCGAGACCGACGGCGCCCCGGCCAACTATCCGCAGTGGCAGCAGGAGACCGTCGACGCCTACATGGCCGGCTTCGACCGCGTGTACTACGGCAGCCGCGCCCCGCTTTTCATCGGCAACCACTTCGAGGAGTGGAACGGCGGGATCTACATGAAGGCCGTCGACGAGGTCATGGCGACCATGTGCACGAAGGCGGACGTCAAGTGCGTCTCCTTCAAGGAACTCGCCGACTGGCTCGACGTACAGACCCCGGCGACCCTGGAGCGGCTGCGCGGCCTGGACCCGGCGCAGTCGCCGGACTGGTCGACGGTTGTCAAGTGACGGTCCGTCAATTCCCTTACGGGTAAAGGGTATCCCCGTTCACGGGACCTTCACAGGGCATGCAAAAATTCCACGACCCGGCATCCCCCATTGCCGGGCAAGAGGGGAAACATTCGTGAAGTCAAGGAACATGGGCCGTACGCGCGGTCGCGCCGCGATAGTCGTCGCGGCGGCTGCCTCGGCCGCCGTGGGAGCGGCACTGCTGCCGGCCGGAAGCGCGAGCGCGGCGGACCAGCAGGTGGACCAGCAGACCAGGGCCACCTTCCAGCGTCTGGCCGACGCGGTCCTCACCGACCGTACGGACGCGCTGGTCGACGGCGCGCAGGGTGACCGAAAGGAGCCGCTGACCAACGGCTTCTCCGGTGACGTCCGGCTGTCCGCCGCACTGGCCCGCAGCGAGGGTGCCGCACTGTCCTCGCTGGAGGTGCGCAAGGACCGTCTCGCCGCACTCGGCGAGAGGTACAGCAAGGCCGACATCGCCGTCACCCTGGACAGCACCCGCCTCCAGGGCGGCAAGGCCGAGGTCGAGGTCACCGAGACCACGACCCTGACCTACGAGAAGGTCCGCGGCGACGAACCGGCGACCACCGGCTTCCAGGCACACCACCGGCTGACGTTCACCGCCGACACGCGCGGCGACTGGCAGCTCACGGGCATCCGGGGCACGGATGTGGCCGCCGGTGCGGCAGTGAACCAGCCGTCGGTCGCCGCCACCGTCGCCACGGTGGCCGCCGCCGACGACACCATGCCCAACGCCCCCCGCGCGGCCACCACCCGCCCGGCCCCGGCCAAGCCCAAGACCCTCACCGGTGGCACCTTCGACTACAAGGCGATGGCCACCTACGCCGAGAAGTACTGGAGCACCTACAACCCCGACTACCCGAACTTCAACGGGCACGGCGCCGGCGGCGACTGCACCAACTTCGTCAGCCAGTCCCTGAAGGCAGGCGGCTGGAAGCACGCCCCCGGCTACGTCTACGACTACACCAAGTGGTTCGGCAACGCCGAGATCCAGTCGGACTCGTTCGTCGGCGTCAACGAGTGGTCCTGGTTCGCCCAGAACTCCAAGCGGACCACGAGCCTTGCGAACGTCTTCCAGATGGACGTCGGTGACGTCCTCCAGATGGACTTCGAGCGGGACGGCTCCAAGGACCACACGATGATCGTCACGTACCGCGACGCCCAGGGCGTGCCGTACCTGACCTACCACTCGGCCAACACCTACCGCAGGTCGCTGACGAGCATCATCGCCTCGGAACCGAACGCCTGGTACTACGCCTACCGCACCTGACAGACCCGGTCCCGCCGCTCCGGCCCTTCACCGGTCCGGGGCGGCGGGCCTCCCTGCCTTTGCATACGCACTCAGTGGGCGGTGGTCCCGCGTTCCTCCCGGATCCGGGTCACCACACCGGCCACCGCCTGCCGCACGGCCTCCGTCTCCGTCAGGAAGTGCCAGTAGTCGGGATGCCGCCCCTCCAGCGAGGCGATCGCCCGCTCCAGCCGGGCCACCGACTCGTCCAGCGGGCGGGCGTCCCGGGGATCCGGCGTGTTGCGCCCCGACATGGCCAGCCGCTGGGCGTCCCGGATCGCGAAGCGCGTACGGTCGATCTCGCCCTGCGGGTCCTTCTGTACGGCGTTCAGCCGCCGCAGCCGCTCCCCGGCCGCCGACACCGCCTCGTCGGTGGTGTTCAGCAGCGCCCGCACCGTCGACAGCAGCGCCGTCGCGTCCGGCCAGCGCTGGGCGTCCCGCGCCGCCTGCGCCTCCTTCAGCTTCGCCTCGGCCTGCCGCACATGGTCCGTGGCCTGCTCCGGCACGAGCTGGAGGTCCTGCCAGCACGCCGCCGAGAACCGCCGCCGCAGCTCACTGAGCACCGGCTGCACCTGCCCCGACCGGGTGGTCAGCGCCTCGGCCCGGGTACGCAGCGACACCAGCCGGTGATCGATCTCGGCCGCCCGCTCCGGCAGCCGCTCCGCCTCCGCCCGCACCGCCTCCGCCTCACGCGCGACCCGGTCGGCCCGCTCCAGCGTGTCCGGTACGCCGTGCTGCCCCGCGCCCTGGTTCAGCCGCGTCAGCTCGGGCCCGAGGGCGGCGAGCCGGGCGGCCAGATCGTCCGCCCGCAGCCCCGATCCCCGTACCGCGTCCAGGGCGTTCGACGCGGCCAGCAGGGACTGGCGGGCGCGCTCCACGGAGGGCGCGAGCCGGGCCAGCTGGGTCTCGGCCTTGCCGAGCAGCGGCCCGAGCCCGTCCGCGAAGCGGTCCAGGTCCTGCTTGACCCGCCCCAGCTCCTCCTTGGCCCGGGTCAGCTCGGCACGGGCGTGGGTGGCGGCCGAGGCCTCCAGGTCGTCGCGGTCGAGATCGTGTGCGTCGATGGCGGTGATGTACTGCCCGCTGGCCTCGTCGATCCGCCGCCCGAGCCCCTCGAAGTCGGCGACGGCACGCCGGGCGGCGGGGGTGGCGTCGACGGCCTTGATGGTCTCTATCGAGATCCGCAGATCCCGCTGGGCGGTGTCCAGTTCGTAGAAGGCAGCGGCAGCGGCGTCCTTCGCGGCCTGCGCCTCGGCCCGCTGGCTCTCGGCCCGCCCGCCGAACCACCGCCGAGTACCACCCCCGGCGAAGGCGGCGGGCACGGCGAGCAGCAGCGGCAACGGCAGCAGTACGAGCGTCAGCGCGTCCCGGGCGGCGGCGCGCACGCCGGAGCGGCGGGCCTCGGGCGAGCGGTGCGGTGCGGCGTTCTCCGGCGGGTGGGGCGGGTGGGGCGACTGGTGCGCGCGTGACGCAAGCGGCGCAATCGGCGTGTACGGCTCAGAAGTGGTCGCCGTCACATCCCTCTCCCGTGCTGTGATCTGCCCTGCCCGGTTCATTCTCCCACCGGTTGAGGACGAACACACGGCCCGGTCGGTTCGCGCTGCGCGTACCCGGTCGTACACCGGGGTGCGCACCGGGCCACCGCGAGGCCTACTCGCCTGCGGCCCGCACCCGTATGCTCCCGTCCTGCGTCTTCGCGGACACCACATGCGTACTGCGCTCGTCGCGTGGTACGGACACCTTCACGGAGCCGTCGTCGGAGTCCGCCGTCACGCGGTACGTCTCCCGGGGCAGCTCGATCGTGAGCGAGCCGTCGTCGCTGCTCGACTCGACCAGGTCCGGTACGGAGGCCAGTTCGAGTCGCACCGAGCCGTCCTCCGAGTGCGCCCGCACCTGCCGGGAGCGCACATCGAGGGCGCGGATCGAACCGTCGTCGGTGTACAGCTTCAGCGGCCCGGTGGAGTCCTCGACGGTGACGGAGCCGTCCTCGGAGCGGATGTCCAGGGCCTGGTCGAAGCCGCGCGCGGTGACCTTCCCGTCCCCGTTCCGCACGACCACGGAGACCCCGCGCGGGACCTCGATCCGGTGCTTGGCGGAGCAGTCGGCGACCACGCCCGAGCACTTCACCCGCAGCTTCAGCCGGTCGTCCTTCATGGACCAGGACACCTTGGGATCCTTGCCGAGGGCCACGGAGCCCTGGAACCAACGGGTGACCTCTATCCGGCCCGACTTGTTCGCGTCGGCGGTGACGATGTCGAGCGCGGAGTCGTTCGAGTCGACGGTGAGCGTGCGCCCCTGCAGGGCGAAGGAACGCTGCTCCGGATCCTTGTCGTCTCCCGCGGAGGCACAGGCCGAAGCGGTGACGACGAGCGCGGCGACGACGCCGGTGACGGCGATGGCACGGGTGCGCTGAACTGCTGATCGGGCCATGGTCCTTCTCCCCCTGAGACGGACGCGGGGCCGGTGATCGGCGATCGGTGGAGCCGGCCCTACGACACCCTTCGACCGTACGGAGCGGGCGCCCACCGGGGCATCCGGGACGCTCCCCGATCCATGCGGGGGAAAACCCCCGAATCCGAGCCCCGGGATCTCAGGGTCGGTTACGGGTTTGCGAGGCAGTGCCCCGGGCAATGTAGGCTGACGACTCGTCCTGGGCGCGTAGCTCAGTGGTAGAGCGCCGCCCTTACAAGGCGGATGTCGGCGGTTCGAAACCGTCCGCGCCCACCAGGATCAAAGTGAGAGGCCCCCCGGCGGTTCCGCCGGGGGGCCTCTTCGTGTGGCGGGTGTGGCGGGTGTGGTGAACGCGACCTTCGGATCGGCCCCTCGCACCCGCCGGTTATCGTGAGCGGCAGTGCCGGTGGGATCAGAGGGGTTGCCGTGTCGCACGTGTCGGACGAGGGACGGCTCATCGCCGGGCGGTACCGGCTGACCGAGCAGATCGGCCGTGGCGGCATGGGCACGGTCTGGCTGGCCGCCGACGAGATGCTCAACCGCCGGGTCGCGCTCAAGCGGCTGCACGAGGACTCGCGGTTCGCCGACGACGAGCTGGCCCTGATGTACGAGCGCACCCGCCGAGAGGCGCAGAGCGCGGCCCGGATCGCGCACCCGAACGTGGTCGTCGTCCATGACGTCGTCGAGGACGACGGGCTGCCCTGCATCGTGATGGAGTACGTCCCTTCCACCACCCTGGGCGCCCTGCTCAAGAGCGGCGGAACCGTTTCGCCCGAGGAGGCCGCCAGGGTCGGCCGGGGCATGGTCGGCGCGCTGCGGGCCGCTCACGAGGCAGGCGTACTGCACCGTGACGTCAAGCCGGGCAACGTCCTGCTCACCGAGGGCGGCCGGGTCGTCCTCACCGACTTCGGCATCGCCACCGCGACCGGGACCAGCACCCTCACCCGGACCGGCGAGATCGTCGGCTCCATCGACTACATGGCACCGGAGCGCATCCAGGGCGACACCCCCGGTCCCGCCTCCGATCTCTGGGCGCTCGGCGCGACCCTCTACCAGGCGGTGGAGGGACAGCCGCCGTTCCGCAGGCTGACGCCGGTCGAGACGGCGTACTCCATCGTCACCGCCCCCGTGGAGCCGATGAAGCAGGCCGGACCGCTGGAGCCGCTGATCACGGCCCTGCTGGCCAAGGACCCGGCCGAGCGGCCCTCGGCGGAGGAGACGGAACTGGCGCTGCGGGCGGTCACCGAGGACACGGAGCCGCGCGCGTGGACGGCATCCGGTCCGATGTCGATACCGGGAGGGGGCCCGGATCCCGACCGTACCGGCGGCACCCGGAGGCGGACCGGCACCGGAAAGGCGGCCCCCGTACCGCCCCGCAAGGGGCGCGGTCGCCGCACCGTCCTCTGGAGCGCGGTCGCCGTGATCCTGGTCGCCGGGGCCACGGCGGGCGGCCTCCACTACCTGAACTCACCCGGCGACGACGGCACGCGGAGCGCGGGTTCGGCGACGAGCCCCACCCCGACGTACGCGCCCTCGCCCGTCCCCGACGGCTATCACCTGGTCACGGAGAAGGCGCTCGGCGTCGCCTTCCCGGTGCCGGACGGCTGGACGCTGAGCAAGCGGACGTCCGGCGACGTCGTCTACATCGACGAGACCCGGCTGGTCGGCCTCACCATCGGCATAGTCGACCCCGCGGGCGACGCCCTGGCGCACTTCAAGGACATCGAGGCGAACACGAAGATCAACTATCCCGGGGGCAAGTACCGCAAGCTCTACATGCAGCGCACGACGTACCGGGGCCAGAAGGGCGCCATCTGGGAGTTCACCTTCCGGGGCCGGGAGCGCGTCTTCCACGCCATCAACCTCGGCTTCGGGCAGGAGGGCGGCCGGGAGTACGACATCTACGTCTCCGCGCCCGAGAAGCAGTGGGACACCTACCGGCCGGTCTTCGACCGGGTGCGGGAAGGTTTCCGCACCACCTCCTGAGGAGCACTCACCTCCTGAGGGTCACTCACCGCGCTCTTCGCGGTCCTCCCTCTCTTCGTGCGCGTGCTTGAGCCGCGTGCGGGCGTCCACCCGGTCCGGTCCCGTGACCTCGGCCCAGAAGCGGTGGCCGCTCACGAACACCGCCAGCTCGTGTTCCCGGCGCCGGAGTTTCTCCACCTCGGCCTGTTCGTCGGCCGTCCAGCCCGGTGACGCGGGGCGCTCCACCTTGCGCCAGCCGCCGGTGTCACTGAAACCGTCCAGCGGCTCGACCGACCAGGGGAGCCGCTTCAGCAGGGTCGACAGCTCGGCCCGGACCTGATGCAGCTCCTCCTGGCCCGCCAGGAGGTCACTCGGGAAGTCATAGGTCGTCGCCACGCGGCAATGGTACGCCTGTTCGATTTTGGGATGCGAGTTCCTTCGGGGACTTCCTCCTCTCCTTCACTCGGACGGGTTCGGTTTCCCGCGAACGGCGGTCGGTCAGCGGGTCCCGGCCGTCAGCTCCCGCACCACCCGCGTCGCCACCGGTACGTCCACGCCGTGCCGTTCGGCCGCGCGCAGCAGGGCTCCGCCGATCGCGTCCAGTTCCAGCGGGCGGCCCGCCTCGGCGTCGCGCTGCATCGACGACCTGGTGGCCGGGGCGAAATTGTCGTAGCGGGCCAGGGCCTGGGCGGGGTCCGAGGGGCCGCCGGAGGCCAGGCTCACTGCCGCCGTCTCCTCGACCAGTGCGGTCAGTTCGTCGCGGTGGCGGGTGCGGACGTCGCCCAGGGGGAGCCCGTACCGGGTGGTCAGCAGGGCGAAGGGAGCGAGGAACGACATCTTCGCCCACAGTGCCGCCGTCTCGTCGGGCAGGACGCGGGTGACCGGTCCGGCGGCCGTGAAGGCGGCGGCCAGCGTGTCGAGGCGCTCGCGCGGTACCGGGTCGCCGGCCAGGTCGATCTCGACGAAGGGGCTCGCGTGTTCGATCACGCCGGGTGCCGTACGGGTCGACTCGACGCGGATCACGGCCGGGGCGACACGGTCGGCGCCGTAGCGGGCGCGCAGGTCGGCCGGGTGTTCGATGCCGTTGAGGAACGGTACGACCAGGGCGTCGCCCAGTGCCTTCGCCGGGACGCGTTCCAGGGCGGCGTCGAGGTGGGTGTGCTTGACCGTGACGAGGACGGCGTCGACGGGGCCGGACGCCTCCGTCAGCCCGGTCGCCGCGTCCACCTTCGCCGTGAACTCGCCGAACCGGCCGCTGCGGACGCGGATTCCGTCCTCGCGGAGCGTGCGCGCGGTGTCCTCGCCGGACAGGCAGAGCACGCGGTGGCCGGCCCGGGAGAGCAGGGCGGCGAGGAGGCCGCCGACGCCTCCGGGGCCCAGGACGGCGACGGCGAGGGGCTGGTTCGGTGTGTGGTCGCTGGAGGTCATGTCCCCCACAATCGGGGCGGTGATCTGCCGTATTCCAGTGCCGCTCCAGCATGTGGACTCGGGTGGGCGAGACTGGAGGCATGTGCCGCAGTATCAAGACCCTTCGCCCGCCCGTCATCCCCGAAGAGGCCACCGAGGACGAGATCAGGGCCGCCGCCCTCCAGTACGTCCGCAAGGTCTCCGGCTTCCGCACCCCGGCCGCCCACAACCGCGAGGTCTTCGAACACGCCGTCGATGCGATCGCGGCGGCCACGGCCGAACTCCTTGCGGGGATCGAGGTCCGTGGTGGGGGTGGTGCGACAGCAGCTCGGCGCGTGTCCTAGGACGCGCGCCGAGCTGCCGCTTTTAAGGGGCGCGGGGAACTGCGCGACCAGCCCCCACCGGCCGGTGGTCAAAGAACGACCGCACGACCGCACAATCGGGGGAGCGCTAACTCACCGTCCACTTCTGGTTGTCCCCAGTGCCACAGGCCCACAGCACCATCTGCGTACCGTTGGCCGTGCCCGCACCGTACGCGTCCAGGCACAGGCCCGCGTTGACGTTGGTGATCGTGCCGTTGCTGTTGACGTTCCACTTCTGGTTGTTGCCGCCGTGGCAGTCCCAGATGACGACCTTGGTGCCGTTGGTCGTGCCGTTGTCGTAGGCGTCCAGGCACTTGTTGCCGTACACCACGAGTTCCTTGCGTGAGGTGTACGTCCAGGCCTGGTTGCGGCCGCCGTTGCAGTCCCACAGCTCGGCCTGGGTGCCGTTGGTGATCGTGTTGTTGTAGATGTCCAGGCAGCGGCTCGACTGGGTGCCGACGACCAGGTTGCCGTTCGTACCGGGCACCGGCTGGACGGTCAGCGTGCCCAGGGTCGGGCCGTTCGTGACGGCGAGCGTGTTGGCGGCGCCCTTCGAGAGGGAGACCTGGACGGAGATCGTGCCCGGGGTCGAGCCGGTCGGCGGGAAGGACACCGTGGTCGAGGTCTGGCCGTTGACCTTGAGGGTCGCCGTACGGGCCGTGCTCGTGTTGTTCGTGTACGTGAAGTCGGCGACCGCGAGACCGGTGTTCGCCGCGTTCACGGCGGTGTAACTGCCGGCGGAGTTGGGCTCGTACGCGCTGGTCGCCGCCTCCGTGCCGCCGGTGATCGAGAGCATGACCGAGCCGCCGGCCGGGACACTGGCGGTGTAGCCGGTGGCGTACGAGCCGATGTTCGTCCGGCTCCACAGGTCACGGACGGTCGCGGACGCGCTCGTCAGGCCCAGGTCGGCCCAGCGGACGGTGATGTTCTGGGTGGAGGAGGTGCGGTTGAGGAGCACGGCGGCACGCTTGCCGGTGCCGGACAGCGTCTTCCCGTACACCTGTGCGCCTGTGACGTCCTCGGCGACCTTGACGCCCTGGAGGCCGCGCGCGTCCTGGTCGACGGCGATGACCTCGGGGTTCTTGAGGATCGCGGCGGACTCGGCGGTCATCGTCGAGAGGTTGTTGCCGGCCAGCAGCGGGGCGCCGGAGATGGCCCACAGCGCCATGTGGGTGCGGTTCTGGGCGGCGGTGAGGCCCGTCATGCCGACCATCAGCATGTCCGGGTCGTTGTAGTAGCCGGTGTGCTGGGCGGTGGGGTGCAGGCCCTGGTCGTAGTTGGACAGCATGTTCGACATCGAGGGGCTGTTGCCCCAGAAGATGATGTCGGTGCTGGTCCGGTACAGGGGGGCGAGGCCCGGGGCCCAGTTCCAGGTGTTCTGGTAGCCCCAGTTGCAGATGGAGAGGGTGAGCGGGCGTCCGGTGGTGGCGGACGCGGTGGCCACCGCGTCGCTGATCGCCTTGTACGTGGTCGCCGCGTCGAGTCCTTCGGCGTCACCGCCGCACCAGTCGACCTTGACGTAGTCGAAGCCCCACTTGGAGAACTGGAGCATGTCCTGCTCGTAGTGGCCCTCGCTGCCGCTGCCCGGGGCGGCGGGGCGGCCCGTCGGGTAGTAGTAGCCGCAGCCGTCCTTGCCGGCGTCCGTGTAGATGCCGGCCTTGAGGCCCTTGCTGTGGATGTAGTCGGCGATGGCGCTCATACCGCCGGGCCACTCGGACTCGTCGATGGTGATGTTGCCGGCACTGTCCCGAGTGCCCTGCCACCAGCCCTCGTCGATGTTGATGTAGTTGTAGCCGGCCGCGGGGAGGCCTGCCGCGACGAACGCGTCGACCTGGCCCTTGATCACGTTGTAGTCGATGACCGCCGCGAAGCTGTTCCAGGAGGCCCAGCCCATGGGGGCGGTGGGGACCGGGATCTGGCGGGTGGAGGCGGCGACGGGGGTGGTGTTGTCGAGGGTGGGGGCTTCTCCGGCCTGCGGCTGGGCGAAGACGAGGGCTGCGGCTGCCGCTGTTGCCAGGGCCAGGGCGCGGATCGCTGTGCGTCTGAAGAGGGATGAGCGCGGCGGGGGGTACATGCGGCTCCCGAGGGGTTTGGTCGGTATTTCGAACTGCGATCGGCGAACCGAACGAGGGGGGCGCGCTGAAATTAGAGCGAGGGGAGGGTGAAGTCAACGGTTGTGACAGAAGGGGTTTTCCCAACCGGGGGAATTCGGGCGGGGCTTGGGGTGCCTAAAGGGGTGGGGGGTTCTGTTGTGAGGCGGGTGCGGGTCCGATGTGGCTTGTCGCGCAGTTCCCCGCGCCCCTGAAGGGCGCGTCTCCTCAACGCCCGTTAAACAGGAGCCCCTTGCCCGCCCGATACTCGTGGGCGGCGCATCAGGAATGCTGCTCCCGCGCCCGCGCCGAACAAGGCTGCCACCGAGACGCCTGTTGCCAGCCAGGTTGCGCCCAGCCATTGGCCGCCGAAGTAGCCGAGGGCGACGCTGTAGGCGGCCCAGGCGAGGCCGGCCACGATGGACCAGGGGAGGAACTCGCCTACCCGGCGGTGGGCGGCGCCGGCGCCGAGGGAGACCACCGAGCGGCCTGCCGGGGCGAAGCGGGCGACGACCACCAGGATGCCGCCGCTGTGGGCGAGGGCCTGGCCGAGACGTTCCTGCGCGCTGGTCAGGCGTCGGGAGCGGGCGATCGCGCGGTCCAGTCGGGCCCCGCCGTGCCAGGCCAGCCGGTACGCCACCAGGTCGCCGAGGACCGATGCCGTGGCCGCGCACAGGGTGAGCGCCAGGATGTCGGGGACCTCCTGCGGTACCTGTCCGGTGGCCGCGCCCGAACCGGCGGCGGCAGCCGTGGCGGCCGTGATGACCAGGACGCCGCTCGGCAGTACCGGTACGAGGACGTCGAACAGGACGGACGCGCCCACCAGGGCGTAGATCCAAGGGGTCCCGGTCAGTGACCCCACACTCTCAAGCACCGCAGACTCCCCGTGACTCCCCCGTTCGCCCGATCTCGTGCCGCTACCTCGCGGGGGAGCGGCGGGCGGCGTGTGACAGCCATACAGCGTACGCCTGGGGGCGGACAGGAGATCCACCGGGGGCTCATGTGTTCGCCACACCATGTTCACTCCGACGCACGCGGTGCCCACCCCCTGGATGCGGGGATGGGCACCGGAGTGTGGATCGGGTTGTGTCAGGCCGCTACCGGCGTCTTGTCCCGGGACGTCTTCGTCGCGGACGAGGAGCGCTTCGCGAACAGCCGGTCCACGCCGAAGGCGCCGGAGCCGGTGAAGACCAGCAGGAAGAACGCCCAGCAGAAGGCGGCGGCCAGTTCGCCCTGGTTCTGGATCGGCATGAGGGCGTTGGGCTGGTGGACGTCGAAGTACGCGTACGCCATCGCGCCCGAGGCGATGAACGCGGCGACGCGGGTGCCGAGGCCCAGCAGGACCAGGCTGCCGCCGACCAGTTCGATCACGGCCGCGTACCAGCCGGGCCAGGTGCCGGCCGCGACGGTCTCCTCGCCGCCGAGGACGCCGAAGAGCGAACGGGCGCCGTGGCAGGCGAAGAGCAGGCCGACCACGATCCGGAAGAGGCCGATGGCGTAGGGCTGAGCGTTGTTGAGGCGAGCGGACATGTGGGGGATGTCTCCTTCGGTCTGAATCGCTCCGTCCGGGGGACGGGGCGTTCCTGGGGGATGAACCGAGCGGGTAGTCCACCGTAGGGGGGCCTAATCAATGCTTGCAAGTTCAACATTTGGCCACCGCTTTGCCTTCGGACGGGCCTCCGACTCCCCCTCCGGTGTGCCGATTTTCGCAGGTGGGAATGCCTGTGAGGTCATGCGCAGCACTGCCCGTGCCACCGCGTCCGCGTCCGAGAGTGTGACCGAATCCACGCCTGGGCGGGCCCCGGCCGCGGTCACCCAGTGCACGCCCTCTGTGGGCACCCCGAACGCCAACCTCCGTGCCTGGGGCCGACCTTGACGGTCCATCAGGAGGTATGGACGCAGGGTCACGTCCAGTCCGCCGGTCTCGTAGCCGTCTATGACATGGGGCCTCGCTCTGCCCGTCCCCAGGAGTTGGGCGAGGAGGGGGTCGGCCGTGCGGCGCAGGTCGGGCTCCGGCAGCCGTGCCTCTATGAGCGAGGTCACGCGTACGGCCGAGCCCGGCACGTCGGGGGAGTGCGCCACCCAGGCCCCGTCCTCGGCCCGCACGTCGAGGCGGGGTCCGAGTATCTCCACCACGCCCGCCGCCACCAGGGCCGTCAGCTCCTCGACGCGTCGCCGGGGCGGTCCGATGGACAGGAAGGCGTTGAGCGGGGTGTACCAGCGGTCCAGGTCGTCCCGGCGCGAGTCGCCCGGCAGTCCGCCGTGGTCGACGATCAGCCGCAACTCGTTGCGCAGGTCGCGCAGTACGTCCTGGGCGGCCTTCACAGGCCCGTCGACGTTGCCCAGCGCGGCCTGGGCGGCGTCCTCGCGCAGATGGGTCAGCAGCCAGCTCCGCCAGGCGGTGGCATCGGGGAAGACCTGTCCGGCGTACGGCCGCGAAATCCGCTCCCAGGACCAGCGGTCGGCCTCCGGAACGCCGAACTCGTCGAGTACGGCCGCCTCTTGGGAGGTGCCGTGCGGGGCGGCGAGGAAGCGGCCTTGGAAGTCGTCGAGCAAGTCGGGCGATCCGAGCGACTGGGCGGTCGACTCCCGTGTGCGCAGCAGGGTTTCGTAGTAGACCGTCTCGACCTCCTTCGCCACCAGGGGCCATATCTCGGTGCGGAAGTCGGGTGCCTCGCCGGAGACGGCGCGTTTGCGGAAGCCGGCTGTCGCCTCGTCGGTGAGGACGAGCGGGGTGTGCCTGCCGTACGGGCCCTTCGCGTTGTCGCCGCGCGCCTGGTACGGGATGCCGCGCCGCGAACCGGCGTAGAGGCGTGGTTCGCGTCCGGAGGGAACGTAGCGCAGTCCGCCCTCGGGGCTGTGCGTGAAACGGCCGCCTCGGCCCGTCGTCAGGAGGGTGAGGTGGTCGAAGAAGTTGAGGCCCAGGCCGCGCAGCAGGACCGGTTCGCCGGGGGCGAGCGGGGAGAGGTCGACGTCGGCCGGGTTGGCGGGCGGGACGTGGCAGAGGCCGTGCCCGGTGGCGTACGAGGTGAGGCGCTGCTGTTCCTCGTCCGGGAGGAGGGGGAGGTGGCCCTGGGCGAGGACGACGGCCGAAAGGGCGGACAGGGTACGGCCGTTGGCGAGGGTGAGGGTCTGGCTGCCGTCGGGGGCGTCGTCGAGGCGGATCGCGCGGCTCGTGTGGGTCTCGACGTGTACGGCGGGCGGCGCCTCGCGCACGGTCTTCGCGAACACCCACTCCAGGTAACGCCCGTAGTGGGCGCGGGTCGGGTAGTCGTCCGGCCCCAACTCGCCCGCGTCCACGCCCTGTTCGTCGCGTGCCCACTCGTACAGGCTGGGGCCCGGGCGGACCGGGCCCGAGCAGTCCACGCTGTCGTCGGTGAAGAGGGTCACCTGGCAGGCCACCGTGTTCATCAGCAGCCGGGGCGACTGCGAGGTGCGCCAGACCTGGCCCGCGCCCGGCGGTGCCGGGTCGACGACATGGACGGTCAACCGGGCCCCGGGCGCCAGGAGTTCCGGCGCGGAGGCGCAGAGACGCTCCAGCACGCTGGTGCCGCGCGGCCCGGCACCGACCAGGGCGACGGACACGGAGGGGGGCCGGGGCGTGGCCTCCGGGGCGGTCCTGGACGGCGGCTCGACGGGCGCTGGAGACAAGGGGGGTACTCCCGGGCGTGTGGGGCGCGATGGCAGCAGACCGTCCACTGGAAGCGGACGGTCCGCCTCATCATGCCGCCGGGAGCTGAGAGAGCCGAGCACCGGGGACGGGGATCGCCGCCGGTGTGGGATGCCTCACTGCGGAAGTCTCACCCGCTCAGCTGTGACTCCGTGACCGTCTCCAACTGTGGGCGGCCGCCCTTCTGCTCGCGGACCCGGTCCAGCCGCAGTCGGGCCGAACGGCCGTGCAGGGTCAGGGTCATCAGCATGTTGCCGAACCAGGGGCCGCCCGTCCGGCGCCACTTGACCGGTGGGTGCGGGACCCGGCCGTGCCGGGCGAAACGGCGGCCCAGGGCGCGGCCCAGACCGCTCCAGCCCAGGCGGAAGCCGACCCTTATGTGGAGAGGGATGGCGTTGTGGACGGGGGAGCAGGTCAGCTGCAGGACGCGGGCGTCCGGGCGGTCGGCCTCGGGCCAGGTGGGCTCGGCCGCGTACGCGTGGTGGACGTCTCCCGACAGGACCAGCACCGTCGCCGGGGCCTCGGGGCCCGAGCCGGCCTCCGCGATCAGAGCGGCCAGGTCGGCGAACGAGGTGGTGAACGCCGCCCAGTGTTCGAGGTCGGCCGCGCGGCGCAGCTTCTCCCCGAACCGGGCCCAGCGTTCGCCCCGTTCGCCCCGGCACAGGGCCTCGTCCCAGGCCTCGGCGTCGTGCACGAGGTGGGGGAGCAGCCAGGGCAGCGAGGTGCCGATGAGGAGATGGTCGTACGAGCCGGGGGCGTCCAGCGCCTGCTCCCGCACCCATTCCGCCTCGCCCGGGTCCAGCATCGCGCGGCTGTTCTCGTCGAGCACCCGGGCCGCCCTGCTGTCCACCATCAGCAGGCGTACGCGGCCGAGGTCGCGCCGGTAGCTCCAGCGGACCGAGGCGGCGTCGGCGTCCGCCTTGGCGGCGAAGGCGCGCAGGACGTCCGTACCGTCGGGGCTCTCGCGTACGGCCGCGTACAGCGGGTCGGTGGCGAGTTCGGCCGGGGTGAGGTTGCCCAGGTGCTGGTGCACCCAGTACGACATCAGGCCGCTCAGCAGCCGCTCGCGCCACCACGGGGTCTCCCGCATGTCGGCCAGCCAGGCCGCGCTGGTGTTCCAGTCGTCGATGACGTCGTGATCGTCGAAGATCATGCAGGTGGGGACGGTGGACAGCAGCCAGCGGACCTCGGGGTCGAGCCAGGACTCGTAGTAGAGGTGGGTGTACTCCTCGTAGTCCGCGACCTGCGCGCCCGGCGGTTCCGACAGGTCGCGGCGGGCGGCCAGCCAGCGGCGGGTGGCGTCGGACACCTCGTCGGCGTACACCTGGTCGCCCAGCAGGAGGAGTACGTCCGGGCGCTCGCCCATGGGGTCGGCGGCCATGCGCGCGGCCAGGGTGTCCAGGGCGTCCGCGCCGACCGGGTCCTTGTCGTCGACGGGCGGCGCGGCCCAGCGGCAGGAGCCGAAGGCGACCCGGAACCCGTCGCCCTCCCCCTCGCCCGCTCCGTCCTCGGCGGTGCGGATGACGGAGGGCGGGAAGGGCGAGTCGGGCAGCGGCCACACGCGGACGCCGTCCAGGAACACCTCGTACGGTGTCGTCGTGCCCGGCGCGAGGCCGGTCACCGGGATCAGCGCGTAGTGGTGGCCCGCGACCTGGAAGGTGCGGGCGGTGCCGCCGCCGGCGCCCTCTGTACAGCGCGCCTCGGCGACGCACGGGCGGCTTGCCTCGACCCAGATGGTCGCAGCCGAGTCGTCGGCATACCTCAGCAGCGGTCCCAGGCGAAGTGTCGCCACGTGATCACCCTCCTCCGTCGCACCGTACGGTACGGACGACGGGGGAGGGCGGGGAGGTTCCGTGCATGGTGCATTTGGTTGGCGGGTCGGTCGGTGGCCTGTTCAGTGGCCGAACGGCCGCCCGCCGCTCAGGAGTTGATCAGCAGCTGGCGAGGTAGCTCGTGAGGGCGCTCTTCTCGGCCGAGTCGACCGAGAGGTCGTAGTAGTACTTCACCTGGACCCAGGCGCGGACGTACGTGCAGGTGTACGCGGTGCGGGAGGGCATCCACTCGGCCGGGTCCTGGTCGCTCTTCGACTGGTTCACGTTGTCCGTGACGGCGATGAGCTGCGGACGGGTCAGGTCGTTGGCGAACGCCTGGCGGGTGGCGCTGCTCCAGGAGTCGGCGCCGGAGTCCCAGGCCTCGGCCAGCGGGACCAGGTGGTCGATGTCGAGGTCGGAGGCGGCGGTCCAGGTGGCGCCGTCGTACACGGAGTACCAGGAGCCGCTGGTGGCGGCACAGGCGGAGCTGGTGACGACGTTCGTACCGTCCCGCTTCAGGACCGTCTCACGGGTGTTGCAGGTGCCGGAGATGGTGATCCAGTGGTTGAACAGGTCGCGGTCGTAGCCGGTGCGGTCCTCGGTCGCCACGGTGAGCGAGGCGAGGTAGGTGCGGGCGGTGGCGGCGCTGACCGGGGTGGGGAGAGCGGCGGAGGCGGTCGGACCGTTGAAAAGTCCGACCGAGGCTATGAGTCCGGTAAGAGCGGCGAGTATGCTGAGCCGTCGACGCGCGTAGAACTTCGGCATGCGAACTCCCTCGGGGGATGGGGGTGTTGAACGCGAGCGAGTGAATGGTCGCGTCGCAGTGTTGCCGGGGAATGAGCGTTGGGTAAGAAGTTAGTGACGTGCACATGTCAAGGCAAGGTTTTGGGCTGCTGATTTTCTCGGGCGCCGGCCGGCCGGGACGAATGGTGCGGTTGGTTCCGCTGATTCCACTGATTCCGTAACAGGCCTGGATGATGCGGAAAGTAGCGCCGTTTCGGACACCCGGCCCGGCCGTGAGGGCTACCGTGAAATCCAGGACCCGCGGTCACGGGGGCGCGCGGGATCCGCTGGGGGCTGCGATGGATCCGCTGGCGGTAGCGGTGGGAACGGCACTTGTCGGGGCGATGGCCACCGACTCCTGGCAGCAGGCGAAACGGGCGCTCGTCGCACTGTGGCGCCGGGTGCGGCCGGAGGCGGAAGCCGACACGGTGGGCGCGGAGTTCGGGCAGGCGCGTACGCGGTTGCTGGCGGCGCTGGAGGGCGGGGCCGTCCAAGGCGCTCCCTCGCCCGTGGTGTCCGCGCTGGAGACGGACTGGCAGTTCCGGCTGCATCTGCTGCTGCGTGAACACCCGGACCTCGCCGGGGAGTTGCGGCGCGTCCTGGACGCCGAACTGACCCCGCTGCTGCCCGAGGAGGACGGCACCCGGGGCGGCACGGTGGTGATGAAGGCCCAGGCGTCCGGTTCCGGGCGGGTGTACCAGGCGGGCCGGGACCAGCACATCACGGAGCGGTGAACGGGTCGGAGGGCCGGCCGGCATCGTCGCCGGGGGACGATCCGCGCGTGTGGTTCCAGACGCCGCGACAGCAGGGGCGGGAGCAGGAGCAGGAGCAGGAGCCGTGCGTCGAGTTCCAGGCCCAAGTGTCTGGCAGCGCACGGGTGTTCCAGGCGGCGCGGGACCTCTACGCCGCCCAGCGGGATCTGCACGTCCACTACACGGACAGGGTGCGGGCGGCCCGCCGGGCCACCGCGGGCGCACGCCTCGACGACTGTCCGTACCCGGGGCTCTCCGCCTTCGGCCCCGAGCAGTCCGCATGGTTCTTCGGTCGTGACACGGCCACCGCCGAACTCCTCCTCCGGCTGGACGAACGGCTGCGCACCGGCGGTCCGGTGGCCGTGGTCGCGCCCTTGGGCGCCGGGAAGTCGTCACTGGCCGTGCACCTGTGGGACCTCTCCGCCCCTGCCCGTCCGAAGCGACCGACCACCAGCCCTCTCCAGGACGCCGCGTCGCCGGTTGCCTTCAGCCCGGAAGAGGACATCATGATCGCCGGCTGCTCCCCTGACGGTGACGACTACTCGCTGCCCTGACCCGTCGCGTACGATGGACGGCGCAGAAGGGGAGTAGCTCTTCGCCGGACCGTCGACATACTGCTCAGCTCGTCTGAGCCGGCGCCCGGAGGCAGGCCATGTGTGGCCCGCCAGCGAGACCTTCGGCCAGTAGTGCACTGACTGTGTGCTGCCGTGCCGAGGTGTCGTTCAGCGGTAACACTCTCGGTGGGGCGGCCCCGACCGATTGAGGAACCTTGATCAGCTTCACCGTGACGGCGCTTGTCTTCGGCGTCGTCTTCCTCGCCGAACTGCCGGACAAGACCGCCCTCGCCGGGCTCGTCCTCGGCACCCGTTATCGCGCCTCGTACGTCTTCGCCGGCGTCGCCGCCGCGTTCGCGCTGCATGTCGTGCTCGCAGTCGCGGCGGGCAGCGTGCTCACCCTGCTTCCGCAGCAGCTCGTCCACGCGCTGACCGGCGTGCTCTTCCTGGGCGGGGCGGCCGTGCTGCTCATGAAGAAGGGGGAGGACGAGGCGGAGGTGCGGCGGCCCGAGGACCAGTCCTTCTGGAAGGTGTCCGGGGCCGGCTTCATGCTCATCCTCGTCGCCGAGTTCGGCGATCTCACGCAGATCATGACGGCCAACCTCGCCGCCCGCTACGACGACCCGCTCTCCGTGGGGCTCGGTGCGGTGCTCGCGCTGTGGGCGGTGGCCGGGCTCGGGATCGTGGGTGGGCGGGCCCTGATGAAGCGGGTGCCGCTGGAGCTGATCACCAAGATCGCGGCCGTGCTGATGCTGGCGCTCGGGGTGTGGAGTCTTTGGGAGGCGGTGGCTGGGTAGGGAGGGGTTGCGGGTTGTGGGTGGGGGCGCTTCGTAGGTGGCCTGTTGGTGAACTGTTGCCGAAGGCGGTAGCGGGCGGCACCCTTTCTTTTGTACCGTGTGGGAACAAAGTGGCTCCCGCCCGTTTTCCCTGACCGGCGGGCGGGGCCGCCTTGGTCCCGTATCTGTGCTGTCCTGTGCCGTGCCTTGGAGTCTGCCGATGACGGTCCCCGCCGTGCTCACCGCCCGTGCCCTTCTCCTCGACATGGACGGCACCCTCGTCAACTCGGACGCCGTCGTCGAACGCATCTGGCGGCGCTGGGCCGATCGGCACGGGCTGGACGGCGACGAGGTCATGAAGGTGGTGCACGGGCGGCAGGGGTACGCCTCGATGGCCGTGCTGCTGCCCGATCGGCCCATGGAGCAGAACTACGCGGACAACGCGCGCATGCTCGCGGAGGAGACCGCGGATCTGGACGGTGTCGTGGCGATACCGGGCGCTGGTGCGTTGCTGGAGTCTCTGCGGGGGCTTCCGCATGCTCTGGTGACCTCTGCCGACGTGGCGCTGTCGACCGCGCGGATGGCTGCGGCGGGGTTGGCGCTGCCGGATGTCCGGGTGACCGCCGAGTCCGTCGGTGCGAGCAAGCCGGATCCTGAGGGGTTTTTGAAGGGGGCGGCCGAGTTGGGGGTCGACCCTGCGGATTGTTTGGTGTTCGAGGACTCTGGGGCCGGGATCTCGGCGGGGCGCTCCGCGGGGATGCGGGTGGTGGGGGTTGGGCCTCGGGCCCACTTTCACCGGCCTGATGTGGTGGTGGCGGATCTGAGTGGGGTGCGGGTTGAGAGCGTGGGGGGCGGGGAGTTGCGGGTGTACGTCGGTTGAGTGCTCCGCGGGGGAGGGTTGTGTTGAGGCTGCGGGCCGGTGGGGGTTGGTCGCGCAGTTCCCCGCGCCCCTGAAAGCCGGGCGCGGCTGTGGCTCTGGCGTTGTTGGCGCCCCGTGCGGTCCCTGAGGGTCGGGCCCGTCGGTTGAGTGGTTCGCGGGGGAGGGTTGTGTTGAGGCTGCGGGTCGGTGGGGGCTGGTCGCGCAGTTCCCCGCGCCCCTAAAAGCGGGTCCGTCTGTGGTTCTCGCGTTTTGATGCCCCGTGCCGCCTCCTAAAAGCGGGTCCGTCTGTGGTTCTCGCGTTTTGATGCCCCGTGCCGCCTCCTAAAAGCGGGTCCGTCTGTGGTTCTCGCGTTTTGATGCCCC